>CAYXDY010000122.1:0-1528 GCA_964463905.1 uncultured Candidatus Saccharibacteria bacterium | reverse complement strand
TTAATCTGTCGCGGAGTATAGCCGTCTCGGATCTGCAGGAAAATATACTTATCTTCCTTAACCCACGACTCCGTATTGCTGCCGTAATAATAACGACCTTCTACAAATCCCGACTTATATAATAATTTTACTACTTCTAAGTATGTCATATCTCTCCCTCAAATTACACCCTAACACAATACCAAACAAATGTCAAGGATTATTTAGTGCCCGTCTCTAAGATTATAAGCTAGCTGCGGCTCTGCTATGAGAGGCACATCTAACTTAACCACATTCTCCATTGAGTGCTGTACGATTTTTAATCCTTCAGAAGCTTGGTCTTTGCGTACACATGCTATCAACTGATCGTGGACTTGCAGACAAACATAAGCGTCTATTCCAACAGACCTAAATTGTCTGTTAATTTTAATAGATGCCTTATTGATAATATGCGCAGCTAGTCCTTGGATCTTAAAGTTAGTAGAGTTATTCAGTTTATTTTTATACAATCTTCTGACATCTTTTAGTCCCCTTGCAGAAGCCCATCTTGGATTTAGAATTTCATTTCCATATTCTTTATAAATATCCATAGCTTCGCGTAAGTGGCGAACCCGTCCAAAAATAGTACGTACATAGCCGTTTGTGTTTACTTCGTTATGACAACCTTTAATATACTCTCGTAGTTTTGGATAGGCATTTAGGTAATCGTTTATCAGTTTCTGAGCTTCTTCTGATTTAACTTTTAATAGATCCGCAATCCTAAATGCTTCAGCTCCATAAGTAACAGCTAGTGCTAGAGCTTTAATGATCTGTCGTTTTTCTGGATACAGCTTTCCCACAAAATTAGAATCTTTCTTAAAGGCGCTGCAACCCTTTAGACCATATACTCTAATAGCAATAGCGCTATACATGTCTGTTCCGCTATGGAATATCTCTTGTAGATTTTTATCTCCACTCATGTGTGCGAAGCATCTTGGTTCCAAAGCTGAATAGTCCGCGTCGATAAACATATATCCCTCCGGAGCAACAAACCCCGCACGGATAGCATTGTTGTACCTAAGCACTAATTCTGATAGTCCTGAATCATCTTCCTTAGGTCGAGGTTGGTTTTGGAGGTTGGGGTTGCGGCTAGCATATCTACCAGACGTGGTTCCAAATTGCAAGAAGCTGGTGTAGATTATTCCCTCATGGTGTCGTTCCAATAATCCTTCAATGTATGTGCCTCGAATCTTCTCTAGCTTATTTAAATCCTGCAGATCTTTTACCCACGCATACTTATCAGCTATACTTTCAAGAAAACTGTCGTCAGCCTGAGGCATTCCTGTTTCAGTTTTTGACAGCGGTGTTTCTTGAAGCTTGTCAAAAAACAACCACTTAAGCTGAGCTTTACTTCCTATATTAAATACAGTAGTTCGATCTGGGTTTTTATTGAAGAACATCTCGTATTTGATAGTGAGATCATTAACCGCTAGGGGCTCTTGATCATTTAGTATCCATCGAAAAAAACTAATTTGTTCCAATCGAGTGTAGGATTGATAAATCCAGCCTC
>CAYXDY010000121.1:0-1633 GCA_964463905.1 uncultured Candidatus Saccharibacteria bacterium | reverse complement strand
AGGGTACTGCAGCCTTGCCACTTTTGAAAATAGTAAAACCCGGGGATATTGTGGTCTTCGAGCTGTCCTCATGGCAGCTCCAGGGCTTCGGGGAAGCCCGGATGTCCCCACACATATCTGTATTCACCAACTTTATGCCTGACCACATGAATTATTATCAGAATGACCTGAAGAAGTACTTCGGAGATAAGTCATATATATATAAGTTTCATAAAAAGGGGGATACGCTTGTCCTAGGTAAGGGTATGAAGAAGCTAGTTAAAGATGCTAAAAGCAAAGTATTAAATGCGAACACTGAAAGTATTCCGAAAAATTGGAAAATAACAATCCCGGGGGTGCACAATTTAGAAAATATTGCTGCCGCACTTGAAGTAGCCAGAGACTTAGGAGTTGATGATGCTGTAAGCAAGAAAGCCATAGAAAACTTCACTGCTGTTTCGGGCAGACTTGAGAAGGTGAAGACCTATAAAGGGGTAGATATATACAACGACACCAATGCTTCCACTCCTGAGGCCACAAGTGTGGCATTGCAGGCACTTGGACATCCGATGTCCAAGCCGAATATCATTCTTATCATGGGTGGTTCGGATAAGAATCTGGATTTCAAAAAGTTATTTAAGGATATTGAGAAATATACCAAAGCATTAGTTCTTATACCTGGGAATGGAACTGACAGAATATCTAGTATAAAGTGTAAAGTTGAAAGTCATAAAGTTAAAAATTTAAAAGAAGCAGTAGAAAAGTCCTTAGACCTTGCCAAGAGTGGAGACATAATCCTCTTTAGTCCGGCATTTACATCCTTTGGTATGTTTAATAACGAGTACCACCGTGGGGAACAGTTTATGAAGATAATTAATGGTTTAAAACAATGGAACGGATAGATTTCAAACAAATTAAGAAGATATATTTCATCGGCATTGGCGGGATAGGTATTTCGGCTCTGGCTAAAATGGCTTTCTCTAGGGGGATAGAGGTGTCTGGAGTAAACGACGAAGAAGGCAAGACCGTAGATTCACTCAAGGAGCTTGGGGTGCAGGTTGAGATTGTGAAGGTTACACCTTCACAGATTCCAGAGGCTGATATGTACGTGTACAGTGATGCTTGGATATATCGCGGGCCAGAAATTATTGAAATGGCTCGAAAGACTGGCAAGCCAGTCATGAGTTACTTCGAAGCACTTGGCGGGCTAGCAAAAGAATACAAAGTAATTGCCATCTCTGGCACTCATGGCAAGACCACTACTACAGCTATGGTGGCAGAGATTATGATTGACGCAGGATTGGATCCGACAGTGGTGGTTGGGAGCTTCGTGAAGAAATTTGATAGCAATTTTAGAAAAGGAGGAGGCGAATATCTCGTAGTAGAAGCAGATGAATATAATAGGCATTTCTTACACTTCAATCCACTTGTTGGAGTTGTGACAAATATTGAGACAGACCATCTTGATGTGTATAAAGACTTAGCAGACATACAGGCCGCCTTTGATAAATTCCTGTTCCAAAGTGAGCATAAGGTCACTGATTACAAAAAATATTTAGATAAAGTGCCCAAGCTCCTAGTGGCTGGAGAGCATAATAGGCAGAATGCTGCCGCGGCTCTAGCTGTGGCTGATATATTAGGAATTGACGAAAAA
>CAYXDY010000120.1:0-1654 GCA_964463905.1 uncultured Candidatus Saccharibacteria bacterium | reverse complement strand
ACACAAAAGAGATGAGTCCCGTATTGGTGATAATAGTTCCTTCAATGCTTCCCGGAGCAGCGAATGTCATAGAATCAGGAATCTGCCAGAAGACATTACTAGCACATGCGCCGTTAGTTAGAACCATTGTACCACCAGCACTCTGGGCGATACTTGAAGTACTGCGGAAAATATACACCCCTTCTCCATTTAGGGTTAGAGTGGAGTTAAAAGAAGTTGCCGCTACGTCGTATACACCCGGTACTACTGTCGGAGATGAAGCCAAATCTATGGCTCCCGTTTGTGCTTCTCCTGCAAGATTGCTGTAGGCTGTAGATATAGCACCCACAACAGGAGCGTTGGCTCCGGCGTCTATTGAGCCATCTACTTGTGAGGCAATAAGACTTGCATGACCCAAACCATTACCACCAGCATTTCCCCAAAGATGAGAAGCTTGCGCCACAGTTTCTGTTATACCAGCATTACCAAAGACCGAATAACCAGCTGCTACTCCGAGATTGGGCGCTGTTGCCGCTAGAGTGGTGGTGGGTCCAAACATACCAAACACAAGTGTGATACTTAAAACAACTACTGAAACCCTATTTAATTTTTTCATACATTTTATTGTTAGTTAATAATCCTAAAGGACCTATTACTTGTATTATATCATCCTTTTTAATAAATCTTTAATGTTTGTTTAATTTAGATTTAATATGGGGATAACCGCTAAGAGAGCCAATACAGCACTATTTTGCTATATCTGTAAGTGTGATAGAATAGGAGTATTACTAAATAAAATTTTTTAAAAGATATGCAAAACGTAACAATATATTCAACACCTTCTTGCCACTTCTGCCATATGGCCAAGGATTTCTTCAAGGAGAATAACGTACCATTTACAGACCACGACGTGGCTTCTGATGGAGCTATGCGCCAAGAGATGATGGATAAGAGCGGACAAATGGGTGTACCTGTAATAATAATAGGCAACGACCTAATAGTCGGCTTCAATAAGCCTAAGATAGTGGAGCTGTTAGGTCTCTAATTGGTGGCTACTTTTGTGTCCTCGGCAGGAATCGAACCTACATCTACCCCTTAGGACGGGACTGTTCTATCCATTGAACTACGAGGACATGGGTATAATCTAACACATAAAAGCCTAATTTGGAATTGGATTTTTTTTATCATTTTTGCTAGTATCTATTTATGTCACCCGAAGAAAAAGAGCTCTTACAGCGTAGCGTTGATTTAGCTGAAGAGAACAATAAGATTCTTCATATTCTTCATAGGCATATGAAGATAAGACGGGCGATGAGTATCGCTTATTGGGTGTTGATTATAGGTGTTGCTATTGGAGCGTTTTACTTCGTAGAGCCTTTTGTACAGCGAGCGACAGAGATGTATGATGGAGCTAAGGAGAACATAGATAGCTTCAATAGTATATTCCAGACAAACAAGGAATAACGCTATATAAATGCCGAGGTGGCTGTTTTGGTAGGTATACGCGACCAGTAAGTTGTGATAAAGTAGTTTAACAATAAAATATTAAGCCGAGGTAGCTCAGTTGGTAGAGCGCTCCCCTGAAGAGGGAGATGTCACCAGTTCAACTCTGGTCCTCGGCACAAAGCACTAACATGAAAAAGAGCACACTGCTGTGCTCTTTTTCTGTGCTTTG
>CAYXDY010000119.1:513-1705 GCA_964463905.1 uncultured Candidatus Saccharibacteria bacterium | reverse complement strand
ACATTCACAGTGGAACTCCCACTTCTAAAATAGATTTAATTCCTGAGGTTATTACCGAGGAGTCGAGTAATTATTTCACGCACAACTTCTTCACTAGTGGTGATGACTAGATGGGAATCATCCACAAAAGCATACATCATAGCTACAGTATTATTACCTTCTGCATCTGTTTGATATACAATACGCGCATTCTTATTCTGAACAATACCATTCTCAAAATCTTTTACTAAAAGTGGTGCAATTTCTGGCGAGAGGCTATAACCAAATAGTCCATACAAATCATTAAACATCTTATCCTCCCACACACGTACAGCCTCGAAAATATCGGTGAATGACCTCATCCTTATTAAAATAAAGAAATCCCTAATACTACTTTCTTCTTCAACAGCACCCAAATCAACAAAGCCCATCAAGAAATTATCATCAACAAATTCGTTTTGCTCTATGACGAAGTTCATTTTCATTAAAGTGACGAACTCGCGAAGTCCCACGAAATTATTATTTAGAGTTAAATACATACCTCCGAGCCCACCTTTTTTTATTTCTTTATTTTCTACTTCTTTTCTTACTCTTTGAATGATTTTATTTTTGTCTAAGTCTGTAATTTCAATAAAGCTTGTAGTGTCGTTGAATATTATTGAAGTAAAAGGCATCTCTACGTCCACGGATCTAGGTTTGTTATTTAAAAACAAAAACAACACCAAGGCTACTGAGCACAATAATAAAATTGAGCCAACGAGGGCAAAGAGTTTATTGCGCTTGGACTCTGGGGAAATATTTTTTTGCTCTTGTTCCTTATCTTCTTCTTCGTGAATTAGTTTTTTGACTAAACCTCCATGGTCATGAGCTATAGCCTCTGCCATATCCTCAGCATAGGTCTCAACTACTTTATTATTAGATGGTTTCGGAATTGGTTGTTTATTATTTTCCTCCATGAATTGGCTTAAAGAAGTCTTTATCCGCTTCTTTAATAGATAGGCTGATCTTGCCACGCTCGCGGTCTATCTTTATGACTTTGACCGGCACAATCATTCCTTCTTTTATTATATCAGTTACTCTCTCTACACGAAATGGGGCAATCTCAGAAATGTGCACCATGCCGTCGGTGAATTCATTTAGTTTTACAAAAGCTCCGAAGTCCGCGGTCTTGACCACTTCGCCTTTCAGTACTTCGCCGAGAGTGTATTCATGA
>CAYXDY010000119.1:0-488 GCA_964463905.1 uncultured Candidatus Saccharibacteria bacterium | reverse complement strand
CTGGAGCACCAGCCTTACCTGTGAGGTATACTGTTCCATCATCTTCTATGGTTATCTCTGCACCAGACTTTTCTTTTATTTCTTTAATAGTCTTACCACCGCTACCAATAACCATACCTATCTGGTCAGGGTAAATCTTTATCATTATTATCTTCGGCGCATTCGCTGAAATCTCAGCTCGTGGAACACTTATCTCCTTCTCAATACGATCAATAATAGTATTTCGTGCAGTCTTGGCCTGACGCATTGCTTCACCCAAGATTTTAATAGGTACGCCTTCTACCTTTACATCAAGCTGAATAGCAGTGATACCTGTGCGACTTCCTGCCACTTTGAAATCCATATCACCATGGTGGTCTTCTGGTCCTTGGATATCAGTGAGGATTTTATATTCACTCTCGCTCTCATACATTAGTCCCATAGCAATGCCTGCAACTGGTGCTTTGATCGGCACACCACCATCCATGAGTGCAAGTATAGAAGCACAG
>CAYXDY010000118.1:0-1760 GCA_964463905.1 uncultured Candidatus Saccharibacteria bacterium | reverse complement strand
GTTCGATTCCCGGCTTCCCGACGAGTATACGAGGTGGGAAGAAGAAGCAAATAATTTTGCTTCTGTCCTGGATCGAACGGCGGAGCGATGTTTTCTGCGCCTTTCCTCGCGCAGAAAACCGCGAGCCGCGTCCAGCGTTCTTAGTGCGGCAGCACTTAGAAAAAGCGGGACGATTCCCGGCTTCCCGACAAGAATACAAAGGCTTCACTTTTTTCTTAAATCTGGTATAGTATCTCCGTCAGACCAGAAGACAGTTGGCTGTGACTAGTCAGGTCACTCTAATACAAGGCAGCCGCTTTGTGCCAACCGAGGTCAAAATCTCTGTTTAGATATTTTGGGTCGAACACCTCACTGGTACGTATATAGTACTGACGGGGTCTGATATTTATTCAACAAGTAATCCATACAATTGTGGCAATTACAAAACAAAAGAAGAGTGACATTCTCGCGAAGCTCGAAGAGGTAAAAAATTCTTCAGAAGCACTCGTGTTTGTACACTTTGAAGGTCTCAGTCTTGCTGATACTACAGTAATGCGAAAGGCGCTTCGAGAGCGTGGTGTTGGTTACTTTGTAGCCAAGAAAACACTCATGAGACGAGTTTTTGGAGACAGCTACAATGGAGACATGCCAGTTCTTGAAAAGGAAATCGCAGTCGCCTACAGTGTCGATGCAATCGCTCCGGCACAAGCTATCAAAGAGTTCTCTGAAAAGTTCAAAGACAAAGTATCAATTGCTGGTGGTGTATTTGAAGGTAACTTCAAGTCTCAAGCAGAAATGGTTGAGATTGCCTCTATCCCATCACTCGATGTACTTCGTGGTATGTTCGTTAACGTCATCAACTCACCGATTCAAGGGTTGGCTGTGGCACTTAATGCACTTGCCGAGAAAAAGCAGGCTTAACGAGCGTAGCGACTATAAACTGCTTTGTTCCGAATTTGCTCCTTCCTAGAGCAAATTCCTGGAACAGGAAGTCTTAGGTCCGCACCGCTCATTTTGAAAGAAAATCAATTATGATTTTTACGAAACTAAGTTTCAATTAAATTAATAAATATAAGTAACATACTCTTATGTCAGAAGAAACAACAACAACTCCAGAAGTAGTTGAAGAAACTGCAACTGAAGCAACTCCAGCTGCTGAAGAAAAAGAAGCGGTAGAAATCCCAGCTGAATTCAAATCACTTATTGAACAAGTAGAAAAGATGACTGTACTTGAGCTCCACGCTCTTGTGAAGGTTCTCGAAAAGCACTTCGGTGTTTCTGCACAAGCTGTTGCTGTAGCTGGTCCAGCTGCCGCTGCTGCTGAAGAGCAAACAGAATTTACAGTAGAACTTACTGACGCAGGTGCTCAGAAGATTGCTGTTATCAAGGCTGTTAAGGAAGCTTGTGGTCTTGGTCTCAAAGAAGCTAAGGATATGGTAGACGGCGCTCCAGCTGTTGTGAAGGAAGGTATGAAGAAAGAAGATGCTGAAGCCCTCAAGGCAAAGCTCGAGGAAGCTGGTGCTAAAGTCACTTTGAAGTAAATTTCTTAGTCCATAATAAGAACCCCGAATAGGGGTTTTTATTATGGTAAGAAATTTTCTGAAACTCCTCGTATTAATCGCAAATAGAAGACTGAGATACTTTTTATTCTTTAGGTGATATAATGGAGCATATGCCTGAAATCATTTCTTTTCCAAAGTCTCATACTGAGCGTGCGCAGACAGTTATTGGCTCGGTGCAGTCTTTTGAGCAGCTAAAAGATGCGTTGTATGAATTAGGTC
>CAYXDY010000117.1:0-1762 GCA_964463905.1 uncultured Candidatus Saccharibacteria bacterium | reverse complement strand
AACAACTTAGCGGACGCAGATCCTAATTTGTAAGGTAGTATGTAATACATTTTACTCTCCTGTATAGCCAGCAGTGTTTCCTAATTCAGAAGCCGGAAGAGTTTCTAAACTAGGGCTCAATTGAAAGTATTCCATAAGTTCTTTACTAAGCCCCTTACCCATTGCAGTTTGTCTTGTGGGTAGGTTTGTTACATTATTCGTTCGGCTGTTATATGATTCTACAGGTCGCGTGTATTCTGTACGCTTACCTACGGTGAATGAAGATTGGAGGAGTACATCTCCAGAGATAGGATCAATACGCATCATTACTCCATCCTTGAAATCTGTTAGCCCTACTCGCACTAGTCCCATCTCATTCAACACATTCGCCAAATCAAAATTACTAGAGGCCATTACATAAGTGTTAAACTCCGGCACCCAACAAGCAGACAAAGCGCTGTTGTGAGCTTTCATAATGTCCAGGATTCGATTGCCTTCCGGGTCTCTAGAAAATACAGCGGCCACATAATACCCTACTAGATCAGAGGCCATCTCTTCCACACGCTCGGGAGTTTTGTACACTTTATTATCTAGGTACGAAATCAATATAGCTTCTGAGTCACAGGATGACAACTTAAACTTAAAGTCCTGCACATTCGAAATCACACCGTTGTGGATTAAAGAAGAGTCTGCTTCTTTATCGTAGAAGGGATGTGTGTTCTGATGGCCTTTGCCAGAAGTGGCCATGCGAGTGTGCAACGTAAGCGCCGCTGCCTTATTAAGATCAGCATCGCCGAATGAATTATACTCTCCTTTGGTCTTGTCTCCATAATACTCATTCATATAAGTACGATTGTCTATTACTTCTCCAAACAAAGTTTTAATCATGTTGTTTTCTGGAATCTCTACATTGCGATTGTAAAAATCTGAGTTAGTTAGCCAACGCTCTCCGAATAATTTACCATCAGAATCTACAGCAGCATACCCTAAACCATCAGAGTTTGACTTAGACATAACCACGGCCATGCGATCTACAAATTCCAATATCAAATCTCGCTTGTCGTCCTGAATACGTGGGATAATTAATACTTTACACATATATATATATACTCCTTAAATTACAGCATCCAAAGCTGTGGTGTCAGTGTGATCTTCCATAGTGGTTTCTATTTTAGTTACTTGTTTTATTCGAGTCTCATAATAAATATAAGCTTTATCATTTATCTTAAACATATTTGAAAACTGCTCTAATGTATCAACAGATCCTTGTATTGTTTCTGGGTGCTCAACTAAAAGTTGTAGTGCGTAGATCCAATTAAATATCTTAGTCGCATTTAAACTTCCAGAGTGTAGTCGAATTTCTACAGTGCCATACTTCCTATAAGAGTCTGGATTAATTGCTTGGTACCGCCGCTCTCTTCCTGTCGTATTAGGAGCTTCAATATCTCTGTCCGTGTTCGTGATACAGAATCTATTATTAACCCTGTGCGGAGGTATCAGTTGCGTTAAGAATGGTAGCCCAGCAACTAAATTACTAAAGCACTTCTTATAATCTCTATGTCGCATATCAAAGTGCACATGAAGTCCGCATGTATTATTAACATATCCGCCAACCAATGGAGAGTTTAGTATGCTACATAATTTAAACAGCAGCTGCTTCACCTCCCCTTGTCGAGCCAATAGATTAACCTCATGTGCGTAGTGGTCTGGGTGATCTGTTCTTAAGCTGCCGTCCGGTTTCACTATCACCTTAGAAGCAAATCCTGAATCGGCTAATAGTCTA
>CAYXDY010000116.1:0-1763 GCA_964463905.1 uncultured Candidatus Saccharibacteria bacterium | reverse complement strand
AAGCTCTGGCATCGTGCATGTATGAAAGAAGGGTGTAATAATGAATTCGAGACCTCATATGCCCCCGACAGGCCAGAGATAGTGTACTGTGAGAAATGTTATCAAAAAGAGGTATACTAAAAATATGGAAACTCGGAACTGCCAAAACTGCAAAAAAGATTTCAATATAGAACAAGAAGACTTCAACTTCTATGAGAAGATCAAAGTTCCACCACCGACTTTCTGCCCTCAGTGTCGGTTGGTCCGTCGTCTAGTGTGGCGCAACGAACACACCCTTTTCAGAAGGCAAAATGGTACCCCAGGATCCTCTGGTGATCATCTTTCTATTTATCATCCTGATACCAAATTAGTAACTTGCGATAAGGACTTTTGGTGGAGTGACAATTGGGACCCATTGAACTACGGACAAGAATACGATTTTTCTAAGCCATTTTTTCAACAATTTCAAGAACTTCTTCAGAGAATACCACATATCTCCTTTTTTGATTCCAAGTCGGTAAATGCTAGATTTTGCAATTTCACAGTTGAAATGAAGAATTGTTATTTAGTCACAGCCACATGGGCGTCAGAGGACTCCATGTATTCCAATCGCCTATATCACTGCAAGTTTACCCATGATTCATATATTTGTTTTAACACTGAATTTTGCTATGACAATGTATATTGCAGTGAGTCCCATAATTTATTTTTCTCACGTGAAAGCGAAAATTGTTTAGACTCTTATTTCTTATATGATTGCAAGAATTGTTCCAACTGTATTTTGTCCACCAATCTCAGGAACAAGAGTTATTGTATAGAGAACATTCAGTACACTAAGGAAGAATATTTAAAGAAAAAAGAAGAGCTAAGGCTCGATACTCGCCATGGTATAGAGCAAGCCCGGAAGAGATTCCAAGAATTATGGAAGAATGCAACCCATAAGCATCTTAAGCTTACTAATACGAATAATGTAATAGGGGACCATGTTACTAATTCACGTAATTGTTATCAAGTTTTTGATTTCAAGGATGAAGCTGAGAATGTAAAATATGCCAACTGGGGAAGCGGAGGAATGAAGGATTCGTATGACGTAGGTCCAGGTTGCGGCAATAATTCCGAGATTAATTACGAAGGCGTTAGCACTGGCGTTCAGAATAACAGCCTCTTCTTTAATGTAACTATTTGGTATTCACGTGATATTTGGTATAGCTATATGGTTAGTAATTCCAGCGATTGTTTCGGTTGTGTTGAAATGAATAAAAAGCAATATTGTATTTTGAACAAACAATATACGAAAGAGGAATACGAGGAGTTGGTACCTAAGATAGTGGAGCACATGAAGGACATGCCTTATATAGATAAGCAGGGTAGAGTTTATACTTATGGTGAATTTTTCCCATCAGAAATTTCTCCTTTTGCTTATAATGAGACAGTAGCCCAGGATTACTTCCCACTTACTAAGGCGACAGCAGAGGGTAGAGGGTTCCTCTGGCGCGAGTACAACCAGAATGCTTACCGAACTACAATTAAAGGCTCAGATTTACCACAAACTATTGCTGAGGTTGATAATTCTATTCTTAATGAAGTAATTGAGTGTGAAATAAGCGGTAAGCCTTTTAAGATTTTAGAACAAGAATTAAGTTTTTATCGAAGGCTGGGTATCCCTCTTCCTTCTATTCACCCAGACGAAAGACATAATATGCGACTCAAACAGAGGAACCCAATGGTCCTCAGGAAGAGAATGTGCTACTTCGGAGACAAAGAAGTTGATACTACATATTTAT
>CAYXDY010000115.1:0-1785 GCA_964463905.1 uncultured Candidatus Saccharibacteria bacterium | reverse complement strand
AAGTGACCAGCATGCAAGCCAGCCATTTCGGGGTTGTCGCATTTGTAGCACATAGAAACACCTCGCTTCTTGAATTTAAAGAACAAAACTAGTGGCATCATTACCACCCCTTTATATCCATAAGATACAAAGGGGTGAAAACGATTAGTGACTAGCAAACTCGTGGTTGCGGGCAAACTTTGTTTTCGTTCGCTCCAATCGATTATTCTTATTTAATTGGCTTGCTACTTTAATAATTTCCGCCAATTCATCTTTCCACTCATCCACTATCTCAGATGGTTTTCTTTTTATACTGCTAGTTTGCATTAAATAAGTAGTAGGTGTTACCCCTAATTCTTTCTCAATAAAATCCTTATCCTCACTATCACTTATTTTATTTCCCACAAATACATAGGGTGTCTCGTAGAAATCCATTAGTTCAGCAATTTGCTTAGCGGTTTTTATACTATGGAGCGCTGGCTCGCAGACAATCACTCCCATATCAATTCCAGTCACAATTCCAGTAGTCACTCCGTCAGCTCCGGCCTTTTCATCGACTATGACCATTTCATTTTCTTTAATATTTAAAAGCGGTAAGTACAGCTTTAGTGGACTCGTCAGACTATGACTGCAAGATTGCCCATATAAGACGTTATCTGTTTGCGGTCCAGCAGTCATTAGAAATAACTTATCTTCAATCTCTGTTGTATACGTAGAAGTTACTGTATCCTGAGGAGATAAAGAAAAACGGACTTCAACATCATTCAAGAAGGCTTCCGAGTACTTGCTGTTATCTGGTAACTTAATATACGTTTGCATATCTTTCAGACCGCCACTTAAGTAGTTCATCTTTGGTAGCTGTCCATTGGTGAGATTATATGAAAGATCCATATTGTGATCAGCATCAATTGCTAGCAAAGTTTTACCCTGTCCACGCAAAAATAACGCCACCTGTGTTGCCGCTGATGATTTACCGCTTCCTCCTTTACCTAAAAATCCAAGTATCATATTTTTACCACTCCCCTAGTGGGTCATTAAAATTTCGCCAACCATTTACACCAAGTCTCCATTCGTCACCCGTTAAAAGGCATTGATCTAAACTTTCAATAATTTTCTGCTTATCCATATCAATACCGATAAATACTAATTCCTGACGATGGTCAAAGTATGGAGCCTGCCAGCCTTTTTCTTTCGCTTGTTTTTTTACCGTTTCTGGCCACTCTCTCTCATCAACAATACCCCACCACCAACCGGCGGCTCGTAGCTGGAGCTGAGTCCCGGCAAGCGATAAATCGCCAGCCTCTTCAAAACGAGTAGCTAGCCAGAATACACCTTTTGCACGAATAACTTCTTCAGGGATTGTTTCGGTCCATCGCAAGAATCGCTCTGGATGAAAAGGTCTTTCAGTCCTGTAGACAAAACTATCGATACCATATTCCAGAGTTTCTGGAATATACTCACCTCGTAGCTCTTTAAGCCAAGTTGGAGCCAGTGCCACTTTATTAAAATCAAACAGACCGGTATTAATTATTTTTTTAAGTGGCACGTCGGAATAATTAGTCTCAATCACTTCAGCTTCACCATTAAGTGTAGTGACAATGCCTCGAATCTTTTTTCTTTCTTCCTCGGAGATATCCGCCACCTTATTTAGGATAATGACATTAGCAAATTCAATTTGATCAGTCAGCAGATTCACAATGCCTCGCTCATCCGCAACACCAAGCGATTCGCCACGAGTCTGCAATGTTTCTCTGGAATTCCAATTCTTTAAAAAATTAACAGCGTCAACTACTGTTACCATAGTAT
>CAYXDY010000114.1:0-1790 GCA_964463905.1 uncultured Candidatus Saccharibacteria bacterium | reverse complement strand
TTCTTTTTTCTACAATGCTTTGTGCTTTTATAAGCACATTTACGAGATCTGACTTTTCTATTTTAAATTCCATTTTTTACCTCGCTTATTACTATCTCTTTTATATATATAAATACTAGTAGTAGTAGTAGTAGCGTTGATTCCGTTTAAGCTAAGTTAAAGTACCGAAACAACTCTTCTTTACATGTGGACAGCTTTTTGAACAACTAAAGCTTTTGGTCCCTAAAATTGTGCATATCCACAATCCACAATTTCATCCCCAGAGTAATCCTCAGGGTTTTACAATATGCACATTCACAGCCCTGTGATATTGTCTATTTTAGTCTGTAACTCTTCGATATCTTTCTTTAAATCTGAATCTTTAACCTGTTGAGTCTCTATGCGACGTATAGCGTTAATAACAGTCGAGTGATCTTTGCCACCAAAGGCTCGGCCGATATCCATTAAGGACTTGTTAAGATATTTTTTGGCCAAAAACATAGCGACTTGTCTAGCGGTTACTATTGGCTTCGCTCTGTTTGCAGATTTAAGGTCCGTTATTTTAATTCTATAGTGTTCAGCTGATATTTTGAGTATTTCATCAAGCGTAAGAGGTGTTGTTTCAAAATCATGACTAGCCAATATTTTTTTGGCTACCTCTATTGTAATAGGCAGAGCTTGAAGCTCCGTAAACATTTTAACCTTGTTTAAGTTACCCTCAAGTTCACGGATAGATCTTTTGGATATGCGAGCAATGAAATTGATCACGTCCTCAGGAATGTGAATACCCTTGAGTTCGGACTTATATCTTAATATGGCTACTCTTGTTTCCATATCAGCCATTTGGATATCCGCTATTAACCCCCACTCGAGGCGTGTGCGAATACGGTCTTCTAGACCCGTAATATCCTTAGGCATGCGATCACTTGCTACGACAACCTGACGCGCAGTTTCAAAAAAGGCGTTAAGTGTATAAAAGAACTCTTCTTGAACAGACTCGCCTCGTCCTAGAACTTGGATGTCATCCATTAATAAGATATCGCATTGCTCCCGATATCGAAGTCGAAAGCGATCCATCTCGCCTCTTCGTATGCCCGAGATACACTCATTAAGAAATTTTTCGGCTGAAACATAACGAATCCTCATCTGAGGAAAATTGGCTTGAATGTAGTTTCCCACCGCATTTAATAGATGCGTTTTACCCATACCGGTTGGACCACATATAAATAGAGGGTTGTAGCCTCCACCTGGATTTTCGGCCACGCGGTAGCAAGCCGCATGGGCAAACTCGTTCATTCTACCCACAACGAAAGTATTAAAAGTGTATTCTGCATTAAGATAATCTTTGCGTACCGTAGAGGCCTGAGGCGAGGAAGAATAATTTACTGTCTTCGATGTTGTAAAAGTGGCATCGGTCTCTAAAGAAGAATATGTGGGTACAGCCTCGTTTTCAGTCACGGAAACTTCTACCTGAAACTGGCCATCATATAAGGCTGCGAATTCAGAGATTATAGTATCCATAAAGTTAGTAACGATCCATTTTCTATGGAACTCGCTGGGTACACTAAGCACAAAGCGTCGAATACCTTCTTGCTCATTGCTTGAGCTTAGCTTAATAGGGTCAAGCCATGAGGACAAAACCATGTTGTCTGGGTTCTTAGCCTTTAGGCTGATTTTAATTTGGTTCCAAATATTAGTTTCCAAGATCCCCACCTGAATTGAAAAGCAGGGCAAGTGAGTATCAAGAAATAAGATAATATTCAATAGCTTGACAGGCTATACCGCGTCATGATTAATCTCTCCCTTCAACC
>CAYXDY010000113.1:0-1801 GCA_964463905.1 uncultured Candidatus Saccharibacteria bacterium | reverse complement strand
TGAAGTTTTAAAATAAAAGGTAAGGTCTTGTTTCAGATTAAGGTCACTCACCTGACTTATGATTGGAACGAGCGGATTAGAGCTTAGATCAGAACTTGGAACAGTAAACTTATAGATGTTTTGAGGTATGACAACAGTTCTTCCAATTGATGAGGCCGCATTATATTTCACGGCCAATCTAAGCATCTTTAAAATGCCCTTTTCATTAATTCTTAGTGCCATTTGTTCTTGAGCAAGGGCAGTCCCGGCAAAAAACAGGACCGAGAAGAATAATGACAAGGTCTTCATGTAAAGCTCCAAATAATGATATTCGTTGATTAAGATGCAAACCAAAGGCCAACATTTGAGACCGAGCAAGCTTTAATGGGAATGAAATAGATACTTTTTATACAAAGGTGTCTAAATTCTGGACGATTATGTCACATCCTTATTTCTGGGCGATTATGTCACATCAATAAATTCTATGTTCTCCTAAGTCATACAGATTTAAGGAGAAATATGAGTACGGATGGGATCTTTATGACTAAAGAGAAAGCTAAAATCTATCGTTATGCCCTCAAAGCACTTAATGGGGAGATTTCCAATCAAGCCTTTGCTGAGAAGATCAATAAGAGCATTAGGCAGGCAATCAGGATCAAAAATAAGATATCTATGCAAGACTTCTTGGGGCTGAAGCATGGAAACACCGGGAAGGTACCAGTTAATAAAACTCATAAAACACTGGAGGATGAGCTGGTAAAACTTCTGGGTGGCAAGTACCACGACTTTAACCAGAGCCACTTTATCGAAAAAATCTATGTCAATGAAGGCATTAAAATCGGCAAGGATGCTCTCGCAAGAATAGCAAAGCAAAATGGACTCCAGAAAGTAACTTATCGCCGTAAGAATAACGTCCATAAACCAAGAGCGAGACTTCCGCGGGAAGGAATGCTTTTGCAGTTTGATGGAAGTGAGCACAAGTGGTTTTTAAACATTGTAACGGACCTATTGTTGGCAATTGACGATGCTACTGGGAAGATCGTTGAAGCCGAATTCTTCTATGGAGAGACGTCAAATAACGTTATGAAGGTACTAAAGGATATTGTGCAAAACAATGGCATTCCAGATGCATTTTACTTTGATCAAGCAGGAATTTACGGAAAGCAAGACCGCGAGTGGGAATCACAAATCTCAAGAGCATTAGATGAGATTGATTGTGAGTTAATTCTGGCGAGCACGCCTCAGGCAAAGGGAAGAGTTGAAAGAGTATTCAGGACGCTTCAGGATCGTTTAATCAGCGAACTAAGACTACAAAAACTCGAATGTATTAAGGATGCAAACAAGTATCTTAAGGAAGTATTTATACCAGCGTTTAACGAGCAATTTAGTGTGGTCCCGACAGACCCAATTCTCGCTTACACAGAGAATAGGTTTGATCTCAATATGATCTTTTGCAAGAAAGAGTCACGTAAAATTGGGGGAGGAAATACTTTTGGCTATAAGAGTTTTGTCTGGGTTGTGGATGAAAAGTTCAACTACACCAATAGAAAACTGAACATAAATACCCACCTTGATGGAACCGTAACCTTTGATATTATGGGAAGAAAGGTTACGGCCAAGAAGACGAATAAGGATTATAGATTCGTAAAACGGGCAGCATAACCAAGTGACATAATCGCCCCGCCGTTAAGGTGACAAAATCCCCCCGAATTTACAAATCTTCATAAGAGTGTCGATAAAATAGACAATTTTTTCTTCTACTAATCCTAAACAAGGAAACATTAGACTTCGATAACAGGTCTATGTTCAGGTATTTATTATT
>CAYXDY010000112.1:0-1867 GCA_964463905.1 uncultured Candidatus Saccharibacteria bacterium | reverse complement strand
TATAGAACAGGCTATACAGGATCATTTTAATGGCGAAACTTAAATTTATCCAGAAAACCACGGCTAAGCAACGCTATGATTACGTTAAGGTAAAGGCGTTTAATATGAGCCTAGCTGTTAATGTAATCTTATTAACATATATCTTATATTTATGGACAATATAGTTAATTTTATTACAGATTTAGTAGGTATTACAGAGCCTGTCTCTACAAAATCAACATCCACAATGACTCCAAAAGAAGTTCATGCGGCGGCTGATAAACAAGAGCAGGAATATGAAGATCCATATGAGGGGTTGAAGTACTTGCGCCCATCTAGCAAGATGAGTAATAAGTTAGTAAAGTTAAGAAGAATGCTTGAGAGCAAGAGGTAAACCGCAATGGATAAACTTCCCAAGAAGCCAAGAGTAGTATACGTAGACAAACCAGTATTTAAGGTACAAGATCCTAATGATCCCATACACTACGTGCTTCGAAATCAAAATACCCCAATTGAAAGCGATATGCCCGAACAGGAAGCTGAACAGTTAGATCAGCGCGATTTAGCGAGTTCTAATGCTAGTAGTAATAAAGTACTTAAGTTAAAAGAGTTTATGGGCCAGGACCACCTAATGCGAGAGGCCGAAATAAATCCAGAATCAAAAGCCGCACAACAGGCGCCTCGACTAAATCCAACTACTATCGACAGCCTGGGAGATATAGAAACTGGAAACTTATCTGTCAATCAGGTAGATGAAATTTTTAAAAACGCAAAAGCTCAAGCTCCCGAAGAGGATAGAGGATTATTGCGCATGTATGAAGAAGAGTATCGAAGTACTGGACCAAAGCCTGAATTTACTAATCTTAGAAGATTATTGCGCGGTGGACGATGAGTTGGGACCAATTAAAAGCTTATTTACAGAATCCGGATATTGCCCTAGAGCGTATGAAACGTCTGGCTCCATCAGAGGGGCAGCGTATGCAGGATACCAGAGAGCAAATACAAGCGTTTGATAAAGTTGAGCCGTCAAACGAACAAGTAGCTGAAGAAATTGCTATGCAAGATCAAGCGTTGGATATGGCTTCTGGAATGGCGGGCACAGCAAAGTCTGCTGCTCAAATGCTTAAAGAAGCTCCGGCCTCCAAATGGGGTAAGCTTGTAGTTAAGGACACTGCGCCTAAATCATTTGGACAAGTTCGAAGAGTGTTAGGGAAATAATACTATGAACATAGAACAATTAAAAGCCTATTTACAAAACCCTAACATAGCGCTAGATAATCTTAGTGACGCCATGACAATTTCTGATGGTGATAAGGTTGAATCAGCACGTCGATCTCTAATGATTGGTTCTGATAAAGAGCCTACTAATGAAGAAATATTAGCTGAAGTGGCCTCTATGGAAAAAGCGCTAGAGGACGCTTCTGGGTTTGTTGGTGGTGGAATTTCTACGATTGTAAATAAAATGCCAGGATTGCGGGGTGTGTTTAAAAAAGCCACCGACACCAAACCTAATCCAAAAATAAAAAGCTCTTTTGAAAAGTCTCTCAGTGGCAACGAAGCTCCTCAAGATCCTGCGATTGGTAAAGCTCTGCAAGAAATAGCGGAGGAGTTTAAAAATCCAAGACAACAAATGCCGGATATCAAGGAAAGAAAGTCGTTAGAGCAGTACTTGAATCCTAAGTTTAATTACATAGACGGACCTACGCCACAATCTATCGGGCCGACTCCACTCACCAACCCTACAAAAGAGCAAATAGAATCAGCTGAGGAACTTACTTCGGCAATAGTTAGTCCTAAGATTGATGCCCCTTCTAATAGTTTAAAAGCACTTAGAACAAAAAACCTACTCAAACTTTCTGGAAAAAAATAAAATGAAATACCAAGGATC
>CAYXDY010000111.1:0-1882 GCA_964463905.1 uncultured Candidatus Saccharibacteria bacterium | reverse complement strand
TCCTGATGCCCCAATTTGGCTACATGAGATTGGGAATGATCTAGTGGATGAGTCTATGACTGCGTTTCCTATATTGGCAAGTTTTCAGACAAAGTACTATATGCTAGGCGCATCCGGAAAGAGTGAAGACAAACAATGTAGGATACTTCAGATCCAGCCAGACTTCGTTTTACAAGGAAAAATGACGGTAAACGTGAGTGTGCGTTCATATGCGAATTCAGAGGATATTTCTTCAGATTTAATGGAGTTTGACTCTGGCACGCCCTTCGTTACAATGAATATACAAGGTAGATTTTTTAGCTTCGAATTTGTGAGTAATACATTAGGTGGAACTTATCAAATGGGAAACATTTATTACAACTATATGCCAGGCGACCAAGGTTTCTTCGGCACTTAACAAAAGAAAGTACGACTGCAAATGATGCAAAATAATTATGTCCAAAGTGCCCCTTCTGCTCCTGGTGTAGCTAACCCTAATCCGCCTGTGGCTAATCCTAACCCTTACATGAACACACAGAACATGATGACGCAGGGAACGCCCATGCCGAATCAGAATCCTATGGAAAATACTCAGCCCCAACAACCAGAATATATGATAGCTCATTTCAATAAACCAGAGCTTGATATTCTGGATAGAATACAAGGCGGCGCGGTGATAAATAATGACTACGGCTCACCGATGAAAAGTTATATGGGCTTGTCCGAACAGTTTTCCGACCCAGATTTTATGAAAAAAGCACAGCTTTTAGGTAAATACGCTGGAGCATTTCCTGCCTCCGGTGGGACTCCACCCGGCTATGCCGAGGGGGGTGTTGTCGAAGGTTATAATTCACCCAATAGCATGACGGTCGAATCATTGGCAGGTCAAGGACAAGGTGGAGATACCGAAATGGCAATTATCCCGACCTCAGTTTATCACGGGTTGAAGGCGCTAAATGGCGGAGTTCCTCCAACAACAAACCCACTAACTGGCGAACCACAATTCATGGCGGCAGAAACAGCGACGTTACTAGCAGCCCTCATCATTGGCGGTTCAAGTCTCGCAGGCGGTGCTTTCCAACGAAGTCATGAGAATGATATTCATGCGCAGAATGTTCGATTTAAACAAGAAGAGCAAAAACGTTTACAAGCACATAAAGAAGAGTCCAAGGTAATCGACGAACAAAACCGTCTTAATACTATTGAAAACAATAAAAAAATATGGAAACTCTTTGGAATGGACGACCAGAAAGCAAGTCAACCAACTCGTTCTTACGATATAACGTCAAATGGACCTCAAATTGCTCCTGGTAGTTATGCTTCGGGTGGATTAATTCAAGGACAGGGTGATGGACAGTCCGATCATATTCGAAGTCGTGTACCTGTTAATTCTTATATCATTGATGCCTCAACAGTATCTGATTTAGGTAATGGGTCAACCAATGCAGGCGGGAAAGTTTTAGATAGATTATTGGGTGCGAACACTAACGCTCCACAAAATTTTGAAAGCCCTAACTCAATGAGTATGCCGGCACAAGATGTGTTCCTTTCTGATGGCGAATATGAGGTAAATCCAGAAAAGTTATCACGAATGGGGGGTGGTGATACAGCACAAGGTGCGGAAATTATCCAACAATTGATAAAAAGTGTTCGCGAACAGAAAAGAAATGGTGCTACAGCACTACCACCTAAACTAGGCATGGATAGAGGAGTGTTATAAGATGATTAATTATAGTGATTTATCAGAAGATGAGAAATTATGGGTGCATAACCAGATCAAAGATATTATAAGTGGTCAGTTCATGGCTAATTTAGACAAGCCTTACCCCTACTCGGGGAGGGGTCGGAATTTTTCTCATGAACCAATAATTGAACCTATCGACGTTTACAAGAAAGGAGTATT
>CAYXDY010000110.1:0-1913 GCA_964463905.1 uncultured Candidatus Saccharibacteria bacterium | reverse complement strand
CGTAGACCCTGTGCTAATGCTTCTTCTTTGGTCAGTGGGAAGTTATCTTGTGCGATAGTTTCATTGTAAGCAAATGGCGCGAGCTCGGGTGGCATCATGAGGCCGTAGAGGTCTTGCTCTGTAAGCTCGGCAATTATTTTAGCCTTCAGTCTTTCATATTCTTCTTTGGAATATTGTTTGTTTAAAATGGAGTATTGCTTATGTCGAAGGGCATCACAGCCAATAGTGTCTTTGCAGTGCTCTACATAGAATCCATACAAAATGTCGGTGGAATTCTCTGCTCCATAAGAAGACATAACGTTGCTACAGATTCCAGTGGCCACCACCTCTAGCAGCTGCTCTGATTGAGCGCCGTATCCCAATGTGTCCCTTGAGTCTTTAACTCCTTTAGAAGAGAACAAGTATCTGCTGTCTTCTCCACCATGAACCTCAAATGAATCCCGCACATTCTTGCACTCAAAGAGATAATCCCCACTAGAATTTACGGTTTTAAAATTATTATTCTCCCGCATTGGGAAAGAGAGAGCAAATTGGTCAAAAGCTTTTTTAAATTCTTGTATCTTCTCATAGCTTCCCATTATCTCATCCACCTTCTTCTTGTATTCTTCTTGCTCCATTGGCTCGTTGAGGAAGTGGTAGGATTTGTTATTTAAATTTACACAGCCGAAGCAGTTGATGAGACCACGCCCATTAAGGATGAAGCTTGAGTCCACAGAGCCAGTAACATTCTTGCCCCAGAGCACTCCAGAAGACTGCTCCACATTGATAGATTCGTAACAGCGCTCTATGTCCTTGCCGAAGTATAAATCCGCAGAGTCGCGACAGTGGCGCAAGCCCCTAGAATACATAGTGTCCTCAGCCGGTGAAGTATTAAATAGTAGATAACAATTCCTACAGCCAGAAACCATATTGGTATACTCACTATTTATATTTGGGCCACCTCCCAGGGATATATATGTAGTAATCTTGGGTACCTTGAGCAATAGCTCCTTGAACTGCTCTACAAATGGCCTACTCTCGTCGTAATCCATGGCGTAAGTAGCTGGGTCCCACTTCTCAGAATAAAAGCACTCGTAGCAATATATAATATATGGCGACTTCGGGTTGTACATTGAGATTATCCCCTTGCCACACATTCCACACTTGCGCCCGCTGTAGAGAGTGGTCTCGTTGCGGAAGAGTGCCCGCATCTGGAATCTGCATGGAGGACAGACCTTCGGTGGAGGCACCTTCATCTTCTGATAAAATCCCAAGTCGTCTTGGTCTAGGGTGAAGTCATTCTGACATTTTGTACATACCTGGTTCATTTTATTTTATTCCTGTAGAACTTTTCGTAATACTTCTTCTGGGACCTCTCTCTTCTCGGGTGGCTTCGGTACGGGATTCGCTGATGGCCTCGGTGGTGGAGTTGCAGGAGTAGGTGGTGGCACAGGAGGAGTAGGTGGCTTATTGAAGTCTAGAATAGTAGGTGTAGGCTTTGGCGCGACAGGGGTTGAGGTGACTGGTGGTGTTGGGTTAGTTGGAGCTTGAGCTGTCGCTTGAACTGGAGTATTCTGCGCCACGTCTGGTATCTTCTCCACGATGAGCTCTTTAAGCTTATTCATGTCGTCCTTGCTTGCAGCTCTGTCCTTAGAAGGCATTACTACCTCTTTAGTCTTTTCTTTTAGCGTATTTAGAGATATCGCTTCTGGTACCTTCGGGATCACTTCCTTCGCATCAGGCATAGAGAGAGTCCTACTTATTATATCTTTAAGCGCTGTATTCTCTTTTACTGGGCGAATATTCTGATGTGACTGATTAATCTTATTTGATGGAGGACTGTCATTTTTAAAACTTTTCTTAATTGCCGACATCATGCTCGATGGGTCGGAGACCTTAGATGCTGGAGAATTTTTGTGAGCAGTTACAGGCCT
>CAYXDY010000109.1:0-1987 GCA_964463905.1 uncultured Candidatus Saccharibacteria bacterium | reverse complement strand
GCCCAGCCCGCCAATTAGTCCTGCTGTTTTCATAATAGTTATTGTAGCACTGAGAAAGTTAAGGTTCTATTTGTTTGATACCAGGTTCTAAAATAGTAGTTCGACAAGCTCACTATCTATGATCCGTTACCTCCAACTCCACTAGATCATGGTATATCAAAAAGATCATAAATCAAGATTTAATTCTACCCATCCCGTTTCTTTAAAATTAAGTTTTTTATACCACTTATAAGCTACGGAAGTGGGGTCTGCAATCATCTTTATTTTAGTCACCTGATTCTGTTTGCAATAACTGACTATTACTCTCCAAAGCTCCTTAGCTATGCCTTTACCCATTTCTGATGGAAGCACTCCAATAGCATCGACAAACAAGTGATCGGACCTTTTATCTGCAATTACAAAGCCCACTATTCGGTTATCTATTTTAGCTACGAAATTGGCCGACTTATCAAAGTATTCATTTATGTATACAAGACTACTTTCATCTGTCCAGCCCTGATCGACACTGTTGAAGGCATTCTTCATCACTTCTGCTATTTCTTTAACGTCGTTTCTAGAAAAACTTGATATAGCTAAACTTGTCATAGTACGACTATTCTACTATTAATAACATTAGTTCGATACCAGGTTCTAACATAGTAGTTCGACAGGCTCACTATCTTCGATTCGTTACCGTCTGCCAAACCCCGCATCAATCGTCTAGCTTATAATCAGCCTATGGATGAATACCAATCTGCCAGGATAGAGGGAGCCAAAATATTTCGCCTCGCCATTGCGTTCATTCGTCAGTATGGCTGGGATCACAACTCCATGGATATACTCCTCTCAGTGACTCCTGGTCGGGTCTGGTCCCAACCCATGGCAGTGTTTATGTACTCTGAACTAGAGTCTGCATTAGATTCAGATACACTCACCGGGTTTGATAAAAAAGTTAAGGATCAGCAAGAAGTAATCAATTTATTCGCTCAGGTTGCAAAAAGTTTAGAATTAGCTAAATAGTATTAATAGTGCTTAATTTTCTAGATCTGATGGCATGGGTTCTGGTGGCAAGAATTCATCTCCCTGATCGGTCAATGGTGCATATTGTTCTGCCTTGAGCCATTCTACATAAGTACATCCTGTAGCCTCTCGCTTTTCTCTATCCCACCCAGCTGTTGAGCATTTCTTCATTTTCTTGCCCGCTGCGGTCGTATAGAGTACGAGCTTCTTGCCACAGTCAGGGCAATCTTCATCCAGTTTTTCGGTGGTGCCGTTGATCCACTCGATATAGTCACAACCTTCGGCTTTCTTGAGTTCTGCGTTCCACACGTTGGTTGAGCATTTCTTCATTTTCTTGCCAAATCGTGTGACATTTAGTACTAGTGGCTTACCACACTTGGGGCATTTTTCATCAAGTTCTTTGGGTTGGACTTCTAGCCATTTAACATAATCACAGCCTTCATTTTTCTTTGTTTCAGGATTCCACGAACCTTTTGAGCAACGCTGGAGCTGGCGACCAGTTTTGGTTTCTGCAACAGGTGATAGCTCGCTACCACATTTAGGACATTTGTCTTCCATTAGGACATAATAGAGTGTATGTCTTACTTTGTCTACATGGTCTTATGTGAAGATGGCAGTTTCTACACAGGAGCTACTGATGATGTGGATAAGAGATTTGCTAAGCATCTCTCTGGTAAGGGCGCCAGCTACACTCGCTCCCACAAGCCACTCAAAGTGGTATATAGAGAGCAGTTACCTGACAAATCCAGCGCTCTCAAGCGCGAGCACGAGCTCAAAAAGCTCACCCATAAGCAAAAAGCTAGCTTAGCCCTGATATAATCCTTGATATGAATACCAACCTCTCTGCCAAGCGAATTTTGATCTATGGTGACTCATTCGTATTCGGAGTGATCCCTGGTGGTGGTGGAGCACGCTATGATGTCTCTACACGCTACACAGGGGTAGCCCAAAAATATCTAGGCAGCGATTACGAAATTATCGAAGAGGG
>CAYXDY010000108.1:0-2030 GCA_964463905.1 uncultured Candidatus Saccharibacteria bacterium | reverse complement strand
TCTTCTTTCTCTAGCTTCTCCACAAGCACGTGCATATCTATGCAATGTGGGCACTCTGTTCCATAAAATTCAAGTAAATGATTCATGATAATGAAAATCTTTGATTTAGAAAGCCTTGCGCAAGAGCTTAGAAAATAAAGAAGGTACTCCGACTATTATTTTCTTGAGCGACGAGCAGTTCGCTAGCCAAGCTTGGCTAGACAGATTGCTTTCTAAATTAAAGATTGAATTAAAACTACTTAGTAATGCGAACTAGGCGAGACTTCTTGCGAGCTGCGTTGTTCTTCTTAATTACTCCTTTCTTGGCAGCTTTATCTATAATTGAGTATGCGGAATTAAGCATCTTAAGAGCTTCAGCCTTGCTAGTCTTAGCTGTCTTCTCTACTTTCTTAATTACTTCCTTCATAGCTCGCTTGCGAGCGTCGTTTACGGCCTTCTTGCGTTGAGACCCACGGATTGCTTTTTTAGCTGATTGTGTTATTGGCATATATGGTAATTTACCAGAAAAGCCCAAAAAACGCAACCCATACCTGAAAAAGCCCTTATGTGTTAATATTATAATATGATCGGAAGCTTAAGAGGTAAAATAACTTCAAAAACAGATAAATTCATCATCTTAGAAGTAGGCGGTGTCGGCTACAAAGTAAGCCTCTCTCCTGACACTCTCTCTAAAATTAAAGATGAGGTATTCCTCTTCATCCACACTCACGTCCGCGAAGATTCTCTAGACCTATATGGATTCTTAGAACAAGAAGAGCTTAATTTTTTCGAAATGCTAATTAATGTCTCCGGCATTGGACCCAAAGGGGCACTTGCAATCTTAGGCATAGCTTCCATAGAAACCCTTCGCAAGGCCATAAGCACTGGAGATATTTCTTATTTAACTAAAATCTCAGGCATAGGTAAGAAGACAGCAGAAAAGATAGTAATAGAATTAAGAGACAAAATGGGTGAAGATATTTCTGAAGGCTCTCTTCAGGGTGAACTGGACGCCATGGAAGCCCTTAAATCTCTCGGTTATTCTCAGAATCAAGCTCGAGAAGCACTAAAGGAAATAGGTGCGGAAGGTACCACTAGCGAGAAAGTTCGCCAAGCCTTAAAAATCTTAGGAAAGAAATAATGCCCGAATTGCCAGAGGTAGAAAACCTGCGCCGAGGATTAGAGAAATATATTCTCGGGCAGAAAATATTGAATGTGAAAGTCACTAAGCTAAAGCTGGTCTCTGGTAAAGGCACTTTGCGTACGGCATCTCCCAAAAAAGCAAATGAATTTGTTAAGGAGCTGACCGGTGAACGCTTTGTCGCTGTAGAACGCCGAGCTAAAAACTTAATATTTAAACTCACTCACAACAAAGTCCTACTTGCTCATCTTAAGATGTCCGGACAATTCGTCTATGCCCCTAGAACCTCGAACCTAGAACCTGTTATTGGTGGCCATCCGATAGAATTGTCAGAAACAACGCTTCCCAACAAACACTCGCATATAATATTTAAACTAGAAAAAGGCACACTCTACTACAACGACACAAGAATGTTCGGCTACGTGCTCTACTTCCCTAACTCTTCTATTCTCAAGACAGATGGACACTTCGAGAATTTGGGCGTTGAGCCAATGGATAAAAAGTTTACTGTAAAGTATTTTGCAAAAGCTCTAGGTGCTAAAAAGAATAAAATAAAATCCATTCTCTTAAGCCAAGATATAGTCACTGGTGTGGGTAATATTTATGCGGATGAGAGCCTATTTGAGGCGCAAATTAAACCCACCAGAACTGGCACTAGTTTAAGCCTAAATGAAGTGTCTAAACTACATAAGGCAATAAAGAGGATAATCACTAAAGCTATAAAGGTCGGTGGCTCGTCCGTGGCCACCTACAGGCTCATAGACGACTCTAGGGGCAACTACGCCAGAGAGCACAAAGTATATGGCAAAGAAGGTAAGCCCTGCACCACCTGCCGCACTCCTCTCAATAAGATCTTAATCCAATCCAGGACAACTATATTCTGTCCAAAGTGCCAGAAGTAAAAATAAAT
>CAYXDY010000107.1:0-2140 GCA_964463905.1 uncultured Candidatus Saccharibacteria bacterium | reverse complement strand
CTACTACCCCATCAAGAGCCTTAACTGTCTCTTGTCGTACTACATCAAGCGGGATATGAGGGTTGCCGTACATCATAGCACCCCCTAGCACAATGGCTTCTGGTGACCAATAAAGTACAGAGTTTCGTAAACCTGAAGCTAGGTACCCTGCCAAGTCTTTCCAAATTACATCTGTTTGAAGTATATCTTCCGCTGGAGCACCCATTCTCTCTGCTACTGCACGTCCTGAAATAAGATTTTCTAGCGTTGGTGCCACATCGTCACCGAGTACCGTCCGGTCGACGTCAATAATTTGCAGACCTGGTTCGTAGGCGACTCCACTGCTATCGAGTTCTCCCTTGACGACTCGAGCTCCTCCTACTCCAGTACTAATATCGTGATATACCACAACATCTATCCCCTGTCCTGCTCCGTGCACCGCTTCACCTAACCCAGCTAAGGCCGCATCATTCTCGATGGTTACATCGACACTGAGCGTTTCAGACAGTAGCTCCTTAAGGTTAATATTCGCCCAATCTGCCAACATATGGTCCTGAACAATACCGGTCTTTTCTTCATTAAGTACCCCTCTCCCACCGCCAGCCACCGCCTCAACACCCTTACCTTCACCTAGGTACGACATAACCTGATTAATAAACTTAGAGGGGTTGGCAGCTGTCTTGGTGCGTTTAATAGACGATATTTTTGCCCCATCAGATAATGCTAAGTGTGTCCATGTACCACCTACATCAAAGAGAAGATACGCCATGCCTATTTTTGTACGACATTATTACAATCTACATTCTTAAGAATGTACTTGTACGCATCATTAATATCATCAAAAACCACAAAGAGATCTAGATCCTCTTTACTAATGGTTTTATGCTTTTTAAGGAGATCTTTTTCAAACCATTTAAGCAATGGGTTCCAAAAGTCGCTACCGATCAGAATAACTGGTAATTTCTCAATTTTTTTAGTTTGTATGAGTGTGATAATTTCAAAAAATTCATCGAGTGTGCCGAAGCCGCCTGGGAAATATATATAGGCTTCAGATGCAAATGTGAGCATCACTTTGCGAGAAAAAAAGAAGTCAAAGTTGAGCGATTCAGTGGTGTATGGATTGAGCTTCTGCTCAAAAGGTAACTCGATGTTTAAACCAACTGATTTACCTCCCACTTTAAACGCACCGACATTTGACGCCTCCATTATCCCAGGACCTCCACCCGAAATAACCGAAAAACCTTTCTTGGCCAATTTTGCTGCCAGTTCTTCGGCCATTTTGTAGTAAGGGTCCTTTGGACTCAATCTGGCACTCCCCCAAAACGTCACAGCGAGACCATGGCCGCGCAATAATTCAAAACCACTCACAAACTCCGACATAATTCTAAAGACTCGCCACGATTGCACCGCATCTGCGTCTGTAGCTTTAGGATCTAACAGGTCTGTCACGATGCGACAATGTGGAATTGCACTTTGATTTTTCTTCTTTGCTTTGTTGGCTCTTGATTTGCTAAATATATTTCTTACCATATCACGTATAGTACCATGACTATTTGAGCCAAGGGATTTTGTATTGTTCAAAATCGGGGAGAAGCGGTTTGTCGTAGAGCAGACGTGAAGCAGTTTCCCCATGACATTTGGCTCCAGTTAGCGCATTATGGGGATCGGGTTCGTCTGGTATGCCACAATAATTTAGTACGGCATCTAGATTTAAGGCTGTGCGCTTATGTTGTGCGTCAAATGGAGGGGTCAGGCCCCGCTTGATCATATGCATAAAGCACATCGTATGAGTGTCTAATGTTCGATAGGGTAAATCAAACACACGATGGCTGCGCTCTGCCGCACCGGCTAAAAATGCTCGGTCAAAGGCAATATTTTGACCAACCAACGTGCGGTCATCACATTCATACGACCACTCCATGAACTGTATAAATAATTCCGCCTCGGTTATCTTGCTGGAATCAGTGATTTCGGCCTCAGTAAATCCATTCACTTCAAGTGCTCCGTCCATAATATGAGAACCTTCAAACATTTGACACTCAAGGTAAAGTTGTCGTGTGGGATTACTAAAATCAATGGCGCCCAACGATACTATCGAATGTTTTTGAGCGTTAGTGCCCGTTGCCTCTATATCAATAATAATCATACATTAAATCTTATC
>CAYXDY010000106.1:0-2150 GCA_964463905.1 uncultured Candidatus Saccharibacteria bacterium | reverse complement strand
AGGAGGTTAACCGAATAATAGACGCTAACCCTAACATGGTATACCGAAACGCAATTACCTATATGGAGTGGAGCGAAAGCATAGAAGCGATGAAATATAGATAACCGTAAAAAGGGGTTTTGGGATGATGAAAGAGAAGTAGGTACTTTGCTTATGCTAGTAGTATCTGAATTAAGTGAAGCACTTGAAGCCCATCGTAAAGACAGGTTTGCTAATTGGGAACAGTTCAGGCAAGATATCATGGATGGTGTTGAAAAAGATGATGCTTTTAGAAACAACATCAAAGATACTTTTGAAGATGAAATAGCTGATGCAATGATACGTCTATTTGATTTGTCGGGTGCATTAGGTATAAGTATTGAAGACCATATTATGGCAAAACTAAAATACAATCGAAACCGTCCACATAAACACGGTAAAAAATATTGAAAGGATAGGATTATGATTAGTATATCGATTAGAGATATCAATGATATGCTTGAAGCGACTTCAAGAATTGAAAGACAAGTTAATCTCATTAAAGAAGGAAAAACAAAAGTAAACAGTACCAATGTTTATAGGCTTGATGTGATAAAAGACCAAGCTATGTTAATTCGAATAAAAATCAAAGCGTTGGGGGTGGAGGGATGAAAGTATCATGCGATAAACCTTGCTCACAATCCGATTATTACAAAGGTGATTATTGTGATAAAATGGGATGCTATGAATCAGATTTAGCAAGAGAAAAATTAGAAGAATTTGCCAAGCTGTGTGGATGGGACAAAAACAAACTAATCGGTTGGTCTGAAGCTAGTGACTTTGCCGAATGGTATGCAACCCAAGAACTTCAATCCCTGCGTGACAGGGTGAAGGAGTTGGAGGATGCGTTGATTAATATCCGAGAGTATTGGAACAGAGATAGTAACGTACAGGCGATGGAAGACGCTTGTTGGCACGTTATAGACAAAGCAACAGAAGTCTTAGGATAGTCCAAGTAGGTACGTAAACCTGTAAATGTTGTCTCTGTATTAATAAAGTATTGATTTTTAGAGAATTTTATTTTATATTAAATAAAAGAAAAAAACAGTTATGAGTAAGATGACAGAGCAACAGATCCAAGAGCATAGAAAAAATCCTAATATAATTATCAGGAAAGAAGACAGCTCATTGTTTAGATGCGAATGCGGATGCAATGTCTTCCATCACATAGATGATGATGAAATCTATATCTGTAATTCTTGTAAAATGGAATACATTTCAAAAACTTATGTTGAAACAGTAAAGGATACTTATGGACTACTTTAGAAGAAATCGTCCTTTCCGAATCGGAGACATAATATACCACCGGTCTGTGTATGAGCATAAAGAACCTTTGAAGGTAGTCGGAGTTACCGAAGACATGTTATGGGTGGAGGGAGATTTCTCAGGAGGTACTCATAATATAAAGCAGCGTAGCTGGGTTCCTATAAAAGGTACTTCTCGGATACGCAACCACACTTTAAAAGAAAAAGCTAGAAAGGATGCAATTACCGTCCAAACATTAGCTATTCCATGTGAAGGAAGTCAAGATCCTACATTTATGAGTATGATGGAGATGGTCGACTACGTACTGCGTTTGACTGTTGATGTATCTTTAAATCCCGAATATTAACCAAAAAGAAAGAAAATAATCATGACAGTAAGTTTAAACATAGAGAACGATGCCGAACTTCGGCAGTATGTGAAAGATCTTATCTCAGGTCAAGTTAAGTCGGTTGTTAGAGAAGAGATAAAAGCAATGTTGAAGGATGTTCTACATACTAAGATTAAGGATACTAATATCCCGAACGTGGAGTATCTTATGAAACTGGAAGTAGCTAAGATGATTGAGCAAGAACTTGCTTTAAGAGGATTTAACGCTTCTTTCATCAAATTAGAAGCTAGAAGACAGATAGAGGAGCATGTTCACAAAGCTTTTACAAGCGGGAAAATACTGACATGAGTATTCAAAAGTTAGCTATTGAGTACCAAGCAGTCCTTGTAAAGGAGCGACTAGACTACCATTTCCAGAAAGAAAAAGGAGAGTATATAGCTCCAAAAGGCCTTCCTTTTATGAAAGAGTTCCTTAAGGAAGTAGAAAATCTCTGTAAACTTATACCCGATGTCAGACATAGTCTCGAAACTATGGAGAC
>CAYXDY010000105.1:1966-2211 GCA_964463905.1 uncultured Candidatus Saccharibacteria bacterium | reverse complement strand
GTTAAGTATGCCTGATGAAATGCGTAAGCGTTTAGAAGAAAAGTTGGACATTCCTTTAGTTAAACGATTTGATTAGACTAGACAGTGGCTTTATTTACTCATTAGGTTCTGAGTTATAACTTCAGTCCATATTGGCGGGGATGTATTTACGCTCTTAGAACCTATTTTCAGACAGAAAATGAAGGAATTGGTATTTGCTGATATAATTATAGGTCTTATGGAGACTAACTCTCATTGGCAAACAT
>CAYXDY010000105.1:0-1956 GCA_964463905.1 uncultured Candidatus Saccharibacteria bacterium | reverse complement strand
GGCGCAGGCAGATCTGATGAGAATACGTTAATGCAAACGTCAATTGCTAGGATGGATGCTGCTTTGAAAATTTCCCAAAAAGAAGTCGAAAAGGGTTTTAACCCTACTCTTATAGCTCTGGGCGATTGGCATACAACATGGAGACAAACGGATAAGTTCCAAAATAATGGAGCGATCCTAAGAGCAAGTTATATGCGAGAGCGTAGTGGAGGACTGGGCGTCACCACTGTACCAAGAGGATTTGATACTCTGACTGAGTTACTAGCACTTCGATGGACTTTTCCCTTTGTATCGGAAGGAATAATAGTTACTCATCCAGAGCATGTTAAGCGGATTCAATCCTTAATTAAGCTCATATTTACAGAGAGAATCCACCTCCATGGATTGTATGAGGGTAAGGTTATTCAAGAAAATTTTCCTATGCGTGTGGAAAGCGGTGATTTGCCCTCTGGCTTACTTAAATTAGATGAAGAAGAGGACTACATTCTTGAAACAACAGACTATTTGAGACAGAGATTTCCTCCAAACGGCGAAGTGCCTAGAATGAATTTTCATGATTTAGATTTGGAAAATTGGAGAGAAAACCATTCAGGTCTATTAGATCGATTTAGGTCTATATATGAGAGACATCACGGTGAGGGATCACAAGATCGAGAGGTAGGGTCAAGTTTTTATGTAGTTCCTGGGCAAAGGAAGTAGAGCTTTTATAAGTTACTCTGGGGACATTATAATTTGTTTGTAAACTGCGGAGGCGGTGAGAGTACCCTCGTCAGGCTCACTTTATATTTTAAGAGAGGCTCGCTTGATAGGGCAACGTGCGATATCCCAGGTTGCTTCGCATCTGGATACACTTCCCGGGTGCTGTCGCACTCTAAGCAAGGGGTATTTTTACAGTGTTATAACCTATTTTGCCCTGTTCCTATGATAAGCTAGTTTTACTATATGGCTGAAACAACGCTGCTTGGTGATGAGAAAAGAATAGGATTAGAAAATCTTTTAGATCATCTCCAACCTAATTGGACTAATAAGGAATTACTTGGATCAGCTAACAATCTCTTGCTTTTTCAACTTCCGGGCAATAACCCTGAAGGAGTCAAAAAGGCGCTTGAGTTACTTCCGTATCCAATTCTTACTATTAATAGATCTCTGCCTTGTGAGTTTGGGCATAGAGCCTGGCCTGGTGATTTTGCTGTATCAATCGAAAGAAGGTTGTATTGCATGGAGGGTCGTCTAAATGATGTTCTAATGCCTTTACTTCAATCGGCTGATGAATCTATAGTTGATCGTGTTCCAGTAAATACTCGCGGTTTTATTAATTTTGCTGCCGCAGGTGGACAATTAGTACTAGATTTAAAAGGTAAAAATTGTATTACCTCTAACCAGGCAATGCACGAAGACCTTACTGATTTAGGATATCTATCTGTCTATATTGAGAATCTTCCATATAGACGGATTTATAAAGATAGACCAGAGTATTTATTCTTGCCTAAGTCTGATCACGTAGATCCTTTAATGACTATATTTACTGATGATGCAGGTCTTACACACCTAAGAATAGACGAAGTGTTAAATGGTTATTTCCATACAAGTAACTTAACTAGCCATTCGCATGTAGTGGAGGCTCCTTCTTTTCCATCTCACTGGGATAGCCAACTAGTTGACCATCACTCAGTGCGTAGGGGCTCTTTAAACCTTCTATATATTGGAGAACATGTGTTAACTCCACCTCAAGGTGTTTTGGGTACGCTTGATACTGAATTAAAAGAGAGCGGATATACTCCGATATACCTTCCACATGAAGTAGCAAGCGAAGATGGAAGTGCGAAGTGTAGATCTATGGTCGTACCTTTAAGATGATTTTTTATAAACGTTGTATAAGTTGCTCTAGTTGTTTTATAAACTGCGGAGGCGGTGAGAGTCGAACTCACGCGTGCCTTACGGCACAAGGGATTAGCA
>CAYXDY010000104.1:0-2229 GCA_964463905.1 uncultured Candidatus Saccharibacteria bacterium | reverse complement strand
AGTGCTTCTCCATTTCGAGACATAAGCATATGTAAAATTTTATATTCTTTTGGAGTGAGACTTATCTTTTTATTGCCACGAGTCACTTCATGCGCCTTCGTATCCATAGTAAGATCTTTAACCTTGTAGACTAGTGATTCACTTTTTTTAGGACGTCTAAGTAAAGCGCGAATACGGGCGAATAGCTCTGTCATCTCAAATGGTTTCTGTAAGTAATCATCTGCCCCAGCATCCAAGCCCACTATTCTATCTTCTAGCACTCCTCGTGCTGTAAGTATAATTATTGGAATCTGTATACCCTTCTTTCTCACCTCTCGACAGATTTCCATCCCGTCTTTTTTAGGAAGCATTATGTCTAGCACTATTAAATCATAAGTGTTCTTCAGAGCCTTCTTGAGGCCTTCTTCTCCATCATAAGCTGTATCAACTGTGTAATACTGAGATTTCAGGGCCTTCTTTAAGATATCTACCAATTTCTTCTCATCTTCAATTATTAAAATATTCATATAGTAGTAATATACCATTATATTAAATATTTACAACCTCTGAACGATACCCCTTTTTGTGGGCTAAAAGCTATACATTAAATCTATATTAAAGTTATTAACAGATTATCCAGATGTTAAGCACTATTTTCGTTGACACCTTAGGCCAGAAAACGTATTATTAAATATATATTAAATTATGTTTAAAAAATTAATTACCAAAACAAAAGATATAGAAGTAAAGGAGATGTGCGTAAACTGCTTTTATTACGAAGGTAGCACTATCTCTTCTACAGAAAAACCAAAGCAGAAGATAATCCTCTTCACCGAGTGTGAGAGATGTGTGGCTACTTCCCTTGCATCGCTGGAGACCCGCTACGGATAAATAATATTAATTATGGGCATCAATCTTGGCTGCTAAGATGAAGTCGTTCTCAGAAAGGCCGCCTATCGCATGAGTGTATAGCTCTAGTACTACTCTGTTGTAGAAGACGTGGATGTCGGGATGATGATCTTCCATCTCGGCTACGTCGGAGACTCTTTCAACGAAGTCTATGGCTCCTATGAAATCTGTGAATTTATACTCTTTAGTAATCAGCTTGCCTGTCTCGTCTAATTTCCAGCCATCTACTTGAGTTAATAGCTTTTCTGCTTCTTCTGATGTTAAGGGAGCCACTCCCCCCTCACACGGTACACATTTTTTGTTGAGTAAATCCATCAGAATATTATACCAGACTTTCTCTAAGTCTCGCTATTTTATAAATTGAAAATACAAGCACTAGTGCGGCGATCCACTGAGTCGGTGCGAGCACTGCTCCGTAGAGCTTCATGTCTATAAGGATGGCAATAAATGGAAATGTGAGCTCTAATATTGTCGTTATGTGCACCGGAGTCTTGGACAAGCCCTTGTAGTAGATAAGGAGAGCCACCATTCCTGTAGAAACGGCTATTAGGGCGAATAAGCCAAATTGTGAAGTCGTAGGGGCCCCCAGGCTCTCTGAGTAGCCGAAGAGGAGAAGAACAGGCAAGGCAATTATTACAGTGAAGAGAAAGCGGAAAAATGTCCCCACTTGAGGCTCCACCTTACCTAGAAGCATCTTGGAAAAGGTAGTAGACGATCCCCAAGCGAAGGCAGCACCAAGAGCATACAATGCAGCGATGACTGTCCCCTCACCTGTCTCTAGATTAACTACACCATTAGGGAAAGTTACAAAATATGCAGAAGCTAATGCCAGCACCGCCCATAATACATATCCTCGCTCAAACTTTTCTTTCAAGAATATTGAAGCAGTAGTGATAGCAAATATTGGTTGTAGTTTTTGTAATAAGAAAACAACAGAGAATGATATAAAGTGCACCTTGAGTAGTGCTGTAGTAAACCAAAGTGTACCAAGGAGTCCGCTCAAAATTGCAATCAGAACCAATAGTCCCCACTCTCGCTTAGTGAAAGTAGTCTTAAATATTTTCTTCCAGACGAAAGGCAGAAGTATAATGAGTCCTATTAAATGCTCAAAGAAGATGATGGTGATAGGTGGTAGCTCGTAGAGGTAACGACGGATAACTCCATCAAATGCCCAGAGAAGTGCAGCAATAATTATAAGTAGTGGGCCTGAAACTTTTAAATCTTTGAGCATAAATCTATATCCTTCTTAATTTGACTAATAAGTTCTTCTTCGTTTTCATATTTTTTAAATTCTCGCAAGAATTTATTTAATTCAATTATCGCATCCATACTATAAGCATC
>CAYXDY010000103.1:1714-2235 GCA_964463905.1 uncultured Candidatus Saccharibacteria bacterium | reverse complement strand
TAGTAAGAGGTGCTACTAGGGGAGACGGTTTTGTCGGCGAAGACATTACAGAAAATATTAAAACTATTCATTCTATTCCACTTGCCCTGAAGTCTCCTTACCCAAAATATTTAGAGGTTCGTGGTGAGGTGCTAATGGCTAAAGATGTGTTAAAGAAGTTAAATGAACACAATGCTAAAGAAGGCAAGCCCGTTTTTGCTAATACTAGAAATGTGGCAGCTGGTAGTATGCGTCAACTTGATCCTAGACTGGCTGCTTCACGTCAGCTAGAGTTCTCCGCCTATGATATCGCTGAAGTTTCTAACGAAAAAGTTTTTAAAACCCATTCTGATAAGCATATATATCTACACGAGCTCGGTTTCCCTGTGGATAAACATGATGTAATTTGTGACTCTTTAGAGGAAGTTCAGAAATTTATAGAAAAATTTCAGAAATTAAGAGCTAATTTTAAATATGGGACAGATGGTATTGTTGTGTCTGTTGATGAGCTCCAGCTACAGCAGACATTAGGTGTGGTGGGT
>CAYXDY010000103.1:0-1704 GCA_964463905.1 uncultured Candidatus Saccharibacteria bacterium | reverse complement strand
GCTTCATGGTGGCATTCAAATATCCAGCAGAGCGAGCCACAACCATAGTAAAAGCCGTAGAGATAAATGTGGGCCGCACAGGTGTGCTTACTCCACTTGCCATATTCGAGCCGACCTTAGTGGCTGGATCTACAGTGGGCAGAGCGACTCTTCATAATATGGATCAGATAGAAAGGCTGGATTTAAGGGTGGGGGACACTGTGGTTATAGAGAAGGCTGGAGATGTGATACCTAAAGTAGTGGAGGTTCTTAAAAATATGCGAACAGGCAAGGAAAAGAAGATAAAAATACCAAAGGTGTGCCCTGAGTGTGGTAGCGAAGTGGAGCAGAAATCCCTTACGGAACAATCTTCCGTAGCGTATTATTGCGTTAATAAAAAGTGCCCGGCTAAAGACGAGAGATATCTGGAGCACTTTGTGTCTGTCTTTGAGATTTATGAGTTAGGTCCGAAAATATTACGTCGATTTAAGGATGAAGGACTTATTAGTGATGCTGCAGATATATTTACATTAAGAGTAGAAGACATATCTAGCCTGCCACGTTTTGGTGAGAAATCGGCAGAGAATATCGTTACTGAGATAAATAATAAGAAAGAGATTCCACTCTCTAAGTTTCTCTGGGCACTGGGAATACTGCATGTGGGAGAGGAGACTGCGCGCGATTTGGCAGAAAATTTTATAACCCTAGAAAACTTGTCAACCTGCGAGGTTGACAAGTTGAATGAGATAGAAAATATCGGCCCATCTGTGTCGCGGAGCATCCGTGACTTCTTTCAAGACAAGAACAATCTCAAGTTTATAGAAAAATTAAAGAATAATGGCGTAGTTATTCAAAACTATAAGCCAAAAGCTATGAGCTATAAGCTACGTGGTATGACCTTTGTACTCACAGGTACCCTTGCCTCTATGTCTAGAGAAATAGCTAAAGAGAAAATCCTTGCCCATGGGGGCAAGGTTTCCTCTTCTGTTTCAGCTCAGACGAGCTATGTGGTGGTAGGAGAAGATGCTGGCACTAAACTTACCCAAGCTACTAAATTGGGAGTGAAAACATTAGATGAAAAAGCTTTCCTAAGCTTGCTCTAGGCTTCTCTTTAGAAGCATCTTTTCTTTCAATCGCTCGTTTTTGTATTCTTTGTGCATTTTATAAGGCATCTTGCCTGAGTGAATACTCTCAGCATTTATTTCTTTATCATTTATTATTCCTCGTACTACTATTTTGTCTCCTATTTTTATTTCCGAAGTTCTAATAATTGCAGGATTTTGAGAAAGCATACCCAAATCTCGCATTATGGTGGCGCTACTTATCTCCACATTGTAAATGGTGTTGTTCTTAGTCACCACTACGACGGTACTTCCATTAATTGAGCGGACGATCCCTGCTATGTTTTTTCTACCCTCCGGTTTATTGCCACGATCCTTAGTGTTGCTAATTTCTTGATTGAAGTCTGGGCGGTTATTGTTCTTAGCAAGGGCAGGATTGGCCAAAAATACAGCAGATGCTATTAATGGAATTACCAACAAACTTGTTATTCTGTATTTACTCATATTGATTTTATGTGTGAATTAATTTAATAAAAGCGTTACTTAGTAATTCCGACCTATACTCTATTATAGCACACCCCAGTATGGGCTTATTTTGCTAGCTATTATGAATTTTGGCGGTGTGTATTGAACGAAGTTCGAATGTATTTTGAATTAAACCCTG
>CAYXDY010000102.1:1839-2250 GCA_964463905.1 uncultured Candidatus Saccharibacteria bacterium | reverse complement strand
GGGGAGCTTGAGGGAGAGCAAGTCAAATGGTCTTCACGACCATGGGGCAGCCATAAAAGCATTGTAAAATTACTTAAAATACATAAACCAGGAGATAAAGGTTTTCCTCAAGGTGGTTACACAATTAAAACCCGTGAGAAAGATTTTCCTAGGCATTGTTTCCCTGATCAGCTAATATCAATTCCGCAGAAAAAGAAGAGAAAAAGAAAAAATGTTAAGAACCCTACAAGCAGTAGACCAAAACAATCCGCTGGAGCGCCTCATGGTGAGCGAGAATTACCTAGTCCACCGCCTACCGGCGAAAAGCGAAAACGAGGCAGACCTCGTGGAGTGTCAAAAAATTGATGGTCGCCCCTTTACTGAAATAGATCTTCAAATCTTGAAAAGTGAGTTAGGATACGAAAATCGTCC
>CAYXDY010000102.1:746-1829 GCA_964463905.1 uncultured Candidatus Saccharibacteria bacterium | reverse complement strand
ATGAGATTCTTTGCCCTTCCTGAAGAGTTCGAATTACCTTCACCGGCCGGCTTAGTTTAAAGAATTATCAGTGGCGGACTGGAGTTGAAATCCGAGCCCCTACGGGGGCCATACAGGTTCAAGGCCTGTCTGATAATTCCTTATAACAAAAATAGCCAGGGTTACCCCTGGCTATTTTATTTCTTTTAGCTTAATAATTAACCTACCGAATCAGAATCCAGCGGGCGCATCTTGGTAGCCATGCCATTTAGAGACTCCGCAAGAACCGTGTCGTTTGCAGACACTTGGAATTGGTGAGATCTGATATAGCATTGTTCCAGGTAGAATCCGGAATAAGCTTCTTTTTGCATATCGTACATTGCGAAGCCAAGACCGATAGGCTTGTTGAAGTAGTTAGAGGCTAGGTTAACCCAGAAGCTCCCGTTATCGGTTTTAGCCGAGTCGGTGTAGTCTCCGAACGGAGCTGCAGGATCTTCGGCGGCGTTTGTGGACTCCGTCGGCGTATAAGTAGGCTTGGCAGCTGAAGCAGTACCAGTCGTATACATCGCCTTCATCAAAGAAGGACCGTCAAAAATCACTCGCGAAATCGCGAATTGAATTTGGGTCCGCCCTGGAACGAAGAAAGGAAGTCTAGAACCAATCTCAAAGATTTGTTGTACCTGCTTCCCCTGAGAGACGTTTGCCGATTGTACCAGCCCGATCGGAATTAGGTTAATTGCTTCGCCTTCAACAAAAGCGGCCGGGCCTGAAAAAAGCACGACGCTTTCCGCGGAAAGGAAGTTCCCTGTATCCTGGCCTTCGAGCGCCTGTACGTTAGACGTCAGGAAGTTCTCTTTCCAAGCAGACAGTTTTTTTGAAAAATATTCGTTAGGCATAGATTCCTTAGATTACAAGAGTGATTTTAATGTAGTTGGCTGGGTAGAGCGGAAGAAGTTCCAACTCGATATTGATTGTATCTGGACTAATCGCGTCTTGTTCAACCTTGACGATCTTCACATCCCGCATGATTCCAGTACGTTTTAAGTAGAGGCTTACACCGCTAAGAACCGTGAACACCAGGTTAATAAAGTTGTCACTGATTAC
>CAYXDY010000102.1:0-730 GCA_964463905.1 uncultured Candidatus Saccharibacteria bacterium | reverse complement strand
ATATAAGGCTGAAGAGAATTACGCATAAACTTAGCCACAAAGTCGACCGAAGTGGTAATAGACAATTCTCTCTTAGCCACAGAGGTATTATCCGTAGACACTTGGTGTCTAGAATAAAGCGGAGCAGTGACTGCGTTTTGGGTCAAGATGTAAGTACCACCGCCTGCCATAGCATTCAACTGAGCTTCAGTGAAGTAGTCTTGACTATGACGAGTTCTAGAAAAACCAGACATCGCGACGTTAGTAAGAGGCTGAGCAGGCTCTTTCGAGATAACTTGGCCAGCAACAGCTGCGGTAGCGTAGTACCCAGGAACTGGAGCAAGAACTTGAAGGGAATGGATCCCCGCAGTAATCAACTCAGCAACATGAGATTCAAGAATAGTGTCGCCATACTTATAGACACCAGAAGCCAAAGTGACCTTAGTGGTGTAGATAGGGCGGTAAGTGAATCCGGTTCCAAATACAGCTTGGATAAACGAGTCGCGTAGCGTAGATACGTGCCTGGTTTCAAGTACATACAGAACATCTGGGTGAAGCGAGAAAACCCGCTTATTGGCAAGGGCCGAATTAGAAGCCGCGATTGCAGCAGCTTGCTCAGTCTTCGTGCCGGAAGTCCAGTCTCTGGATGGAGCTATGAAAAGAACGCGTTCTTTCTTATTAGCAGGCAGCGACATCGAGTTAACATGCGATATGTAATTAACTCCAAAAGAGGCAGTAAGAGGTGCTAGAG
>CAYXDY010000101.1:0-2261 GCA_964463905.1 uncultured Candidatus Saccharibacteria bacterium | reverse complement strand
GGAGCTGCCATGAAGAAAGCTCGAGGACCACAATGTCCCCTGCTTTTACTATTTTCAAAAGTGGTAGGGCCGCTGTGCCCTTGATGTTGCCTCCTAGATGCACAGGCATGCCAGCGGCTTTTAAAATTTCATATATCAAGATTGTCGTAGTGCTCTTCCCTCTGGTGCCTGTAACCCCGATTATCTTGACCTGAGGAGCAAGCTTGGCGAAAAGAGATTCATCCATCTCAATAGGTATACCCTGCTTGCGTGCATGAGCAATGTATTGGGAGTCTAGAGGGACGCCTTGACCCTTCAAGATAAAATCTTTATTTTCAAAATCCTTTAACTTGTGCCCACCGAGAGTATATTTAATACCTGCCCGTCCTTTGGCGGGTTTTTCGTACTTCTGTAATTTCTTGATAGATGGCGCAAGCTCCTTCTTGGTCTTAAGATCTGTCACCAAGACCTTGGCCCCACATTCTGCCAAGAAAGCTATGTCTCCAAGCCTTTTACCAAGCAGACCTAGACCCACAACAGTTACCGACTTGTCCTTAAAATAATCTTTGTAGTTTGATTTTTTAATTTTCATATAATTTCTTAAATTCTTCCATGTCGTCGAAGTGATATTTCACTCCTTTTATCTCCTGATAGTCCTCATGGCCCTTGCCGGCACAGAGAATTATATCACCGGGCTTCGCCATCTCTACTGAATGTTTTATGGCCTCTCTACGATCTGCAACAGCTTCCACTTTGTCCACCAGAACCATAGATAAGTCTGTCTTCATCTCGGCGATAATTTTGTTAGGGTCTTCGCTTCGTGGATTGTCGGAAGTAAATATCACCTTGTCAGACATCTCGGCGCCAATCTTCCCCATTATTCGTCTCTTTAACGGATCACGGTCGCCCCCGCAACCAAAAACAGAAATTATTTTACCTTCTTTCTTAAGGCTCTGTACCGTCTGCAATACATTCTTAAGAGCATCAGGTGTATGAGCGTAGTCCACTATTACTAGTACTCCGCTAGGTGAATTAAAATATTGGAATCTCCCTCTTGGGGGCTCGACATTCTTCATTATCTCTTTCACTTTCTCTTTATCCATACCAAGAAGCACCAATGCTCCATACACAGCAAGCGCGTTGTATACATTGAAATCCCCTATTAACTTGGTTTCTAATTTCTCACTGAAGTCGGCTGGTTTATTAAAGCCATAAGTATATTTCTTGGCTTTAGTTCCCTCCACCATCCTCTCTCCGTGCTCGTCGTCAATGTTGGTAAGAGAAAAAGCAGATGAAGGAAGCATCTTGAAGAATTTCTTTTTGGCTTCGAAGTAGTTCTCAATACTCTTGTGGTAGTCGAGATGGTCGTGAGTGAGGTTAGTAAATATGCCTCCGACGAAGTGGGTCCCTGCTACTCTCCCCTGGTCGAGCGCGTGTGATGACACCTCCATAAACACATACTCGCATCCTGCTTCTACCATCTCGCTCAATAATTTGTTAAGTGACACAGGGTCTGGAGTGGTGTGAGTAGCGGGCACAACTTTGCCGTTTATCACATTCTCTACTGTGCCAATAAGCCCTGCTTTGTATCCAAGTGCTGTAGTTGCACGATATAGAAGTGTCGCGACGGTAGTCTTACCATTAGTACCTGTAACTCCCACAATCTTGAGCTTGGCGGATGGGTTGCCGTATAGGTGGAGCTCATAAAGTGCCGTAATCACCCGCCTCTTTAATTTAAGTTTTTTAAAAAGATTATTCATACATTCTGTCTCGTATTTGTTCTAATTTTGATATTACTTCTTTGTCAGTTATGGGTGTAAATCTAGAGATTTCTTTGCCGTCTTTTACAACATTCTCTATAAACATATTATATGGTCTGGCATCCCAGTGCTTGCCTGCAACATAAACCTTGGCTTCATAGAGAGGACGATAAATTACCATTGCCGCCTCTTCAAAATCCTCTACTTCTGTATGGTGACCAATGTTTAAAACCTCGTAAGCATAGTTGTTAAGCTCACCACTTGGGTTATGTTTATAATGATAATAAAATCCTTTTTGTATATCAGCCATCTTATTTCAAATTAACTATAAACAATTTACGCTCCGTGGCATTTCTTATATTTCTTCCCAGATCCGCAAGGGCATGGGTCGTTTCTGCCTACTTCGGCTTTATCATCTCCACTTTTTGCAGTTAGCTTCGGCTCATTTGGTTGTGAGAGTACTGTCTCTTTCATCTCCGGTGTGTCCACACTCAGAGTGAGACCTTCGGTATTCATTGATGA
>CAYXDY010000100.1:0-2279 GCA_964463905.1 uncultured Candidatus Saccharibacteria bacterium | reverse complement strand
GACAATGGTGGCAATATTGGCCGACTTCGCTGAGCATGTATCTGAGCTTTCTGATGAGTCAATTGCTTATGCCAAACAGAGAGCCGAAGAGCTTCGTAAGCAGATGGAAAACAATGAAATAGTAGACTTCGAACACTTCGAAGCCGAGCTTGAGCGCTCACTAACTAGAGTTAAAATAGCCGACAAATGGCGCACTCGTAAGTATAGGAAGTAATGTCTAATTTATACATAGTATCTACACCAATCGGGAATATGGGAGACATTACTCTACGAGCCCTAGAGACGCTTAAGAGCGTGGATTTGATACTATGCGAGGATACACGTACTACCAAGCATCTATTAGATAAATATAATATAACAAAGCCCACTATGAGCTATCACGCTCAGAGCAAGCTAGCTAAGACTGATAAGATTTTTGAATTATTAGAAGAGGGTAAAAATTTGGCTCTAGTATCTGACGCCGGCACACCTGGAATATCTGACCCTGGCTCTATGTTGGTATCTCAGATAAAAGAATTCAATAAAGGACTGTCCTTAAGAGAGTCTCCCCAAGGACAGTCCTTGGAAATTCAAGTCATCCCTATACCAGGAGCATCTGCAGTTATTACGGCACTCTCTGCTTCAGGACTACCTACTCACGAATTCACCTTCCTAGGATTTCTTCCGCACAAAAAGGGAAGAGAAACATTGTTTAAAGAGATAGCTGCTTCAGAGAGAACTATGGTCTTCTATGAATCTCCACATCGAATTTTAAAAACATTAGAATCACTTATCAAATTCTGCCCAGAGAAGAAGGTGTGTATTGCTCGCGAGCTTACCAAGATATATGAAGAATTCAAGACTGGAACTTCGGCTGAAATTTTAGAATATTTTGAGAAAAATAAAGAAAAGCAAAGAGGGGAATTTACGGTGATAGTGGCCTAAGATAAAAAATCGCCGGGTGCGTGGAAAGGACGGTCCTTTCCACGCCAACCGGTCGCGTGTGATGTGCGGACATCTTACGTCCGTCTTCGGGGCTGTCGAAGCGCTTGGGGTATTTTGGTCCCCATTTTTCTCAGCGCCTCTTGCACTGGGCTTTCAAGGAATGCGGGCTCCTTTTCCTCTTTCAGCCTAAGCGCTTCCTGCACCGGCGTTGGGACGAAAGCGAAGTCGCATTCAGTGACTGCCATTTCGTGGCGTGGGACGATTGTTCGTCCATCGTTGTTCATGCGGCAGGTACTCCTTTCACTAAAACTCTAGCTTATTGACAGATTAAGTCAAATCCTTTACTAAACAAAGTATTCTTTAGGCTTTTTTCTGGAATTATATTCAGAGGTCATTACATATCCATAGGCACCCGCGTTTTGGATAGATAACACGTCTCCAATTGATGGCGAAGGCAACATCCTATCTTTAGCAAAGAAGTCTCCAGACTCACAGATGTTCCCTACGATATTGACCTTCTCTTTCTTACCTTTAGGATTGCTTAAATTCAATATTTCATGATGAGAGTCGTACATAGCAGGTCTCACTAAATGATTCATTCCGGAGTTTACCCCTACAAATGTTTTCGTAGGATTTCTTTTCACATCTGTCACTGTCACCAGAAGCTGGCCCGCTTCTGCTACAAGATATCTTCCTGGTTCGAAAGACATTTTTACATTTTTTATATTTGATGATGCAATAACTTTATTAAATTCTTGACTTAGCTTCTTTAAATCTAATCTTTTATCCTGTGGTTTATATGGCACTCCAAAGCCCCCACCGAAGTCTATATGCTTCAAGGCAGGGAATTGCGTGGCTACTTCAAGCATTGCCTTAACTCCTGCTATAAAGTCAGCAACGTTAAGAACGTTGGAGCCTATATGCTGGTGCAATCCAGTTATATTTAAGTTGTACTTTTCTGCTATTTTCTTCAGTTTATTGAAATCAGATACATCTATTCCAAATTTACTATCTACTCCACCCGTTATTACGTGTGAATGATGACCAGCGCCCACATGGAGATTGAGCCTCACAGATATTTCTTTTCCTGGAAAGTTTTTGCCAAAAACCTCAACCTGATGAAGAGAGTCTAAATGTATTCGTATGCCTTGGTTGGCAATAGAGATAAGCTCCTTCTCATCAATACTCCCGCAAGTGTGTGTTATTTTACTTACAGGCACTCCTGTCTTTCTAGCTGTTTTGATTTCGCCTGGGCTTACTGTTTCAATTCCAAAACCTTGATTGTATATATGTTTTAGAATTGTTGGATTTGTGTTCGCTTTGCCAATGAGCCACACAATGAACCAGACTACAGC
>CAYXDY010000099.1:0-2289 GCA_964463905.1 uncultured Candidatus Saccharibacteria bacterium | reverse complement strand
AAAATTGTAAAGAACAAAGTCGCCGCTCCATTCAAGCAGACAGAGTTCGACATAATCTACAACGAAGGTATCTCTCGCGAAGGCGAGCTTATGGCCCTAGGAGAGAAATATAAAATAATAGAAAAGAGTGGTAACTCTTACTTCTTCACTGCTCCGGGTGAAAAGGCTGAAAAAGAAAAGCTGGGAGTGGGATATGACGCTACTCGTAAATTCTTAAAAGAGAATAAAAAAATCTCAGACCAAATACTCAAAGAAATAAGGAAGAAATTTAAGGAGGAGGTATAATAATTAAAAAAGCCCCTTATCGGGGCTTTTTTAATTTAGTTAGTTACTCTTTCGACATACTCCCCTGTCTCAGTGTTGATGCTTACTACATCGCCTTCCTTGATGAACATTGGGGCAGAAATGGTGGCTCCGTTTTCTAAAATTATATTTTTGTTGCCACCTTTTGAGGTATCGCCACGAACTGCCGGTGGAGCTTCTTTGACCTTGAAGCTCATCTTGATAGGCAGACTTAGCTTGATTATTCTCTCTTCGTCATCATCGTTGGTCCAGACTAAAGCAGTTACATTGCCATTTTCCTTGAGGAACTTGGCCGCGTCTCCTACGAGAGTAGACTCGAGCTTAAATCTATTGGCCTTGTCCTCTGGCTCGCAGAACCAATACTCACCCTTGTTGTGGTAGAGGAATGTGACTTCACGCTTCTCCACATCAGCTTCGTCGGCTGAATCAGATACGTGATAAGTGGCGGCTATGGTCTTGCCTGAGATTAGACTCTTTAATTTAACCTGATTTTGAGGTTTGCGTTGCTGAGTACGGGCCACATGACTCTCTATTACTTCAGCTGGTTCATCGTCATAAATAACAATTTTCTTCTCTCTTATTTCGTTGTATTGTAATTGTGCCATAGTCTGATATTACCAGAATAATGAATAAAATCAACCCAAAAACAAAAAATCCCCTTACGGGGATTTTTTGTTTTTTATTACTTGTAGTGAGCTAGTCGAACTATTTAGCTACGAAAGGTAGAAGTCCCATGAAGCGAGCGTGCTTGATAGCGGCAGAGAGAGCTCTCTGGTTCTTGGCGGTGACGCCGGTGCGCTTATGGTTAAGAATCTTACCATTGGGATTGATAAATTTCTTAAGGATGTCTATATCCTTGTAGTCTATAAACTTTATGTTGTTTGCTGAAAAGTAATCTTGTTTCATTGGTTAGGCTTTAGTTAATTAGGCTTTAGGCTTTAGCTAGTTTCCTAGTGCCTAGTGCCTAGCGGCTATTAATTTAAAATGGAATGTCTTCCGGGTTAATATCTTCTTCTGGGTACTCTATGGAGTCTGCGCTACCGTCTTCTGGAGGGTTGGCGGCGGCCTTGGTGCCTCCGTTTCCGTCTCCGCTTCCCTTAGGTCCGAATTGGGTTCTGTCGGCAACTATCTCGGTGCGGTACTTCTTCTCTCCGGTAGTCTTGTCGTCCCAACTTCGTGTCTGCATTCTACCTTCTACTAATATTGAGCTCCCCGTCTTCATGTATTGGGCAACTGTCTCGGCTTGTCTCCCGAAGACCACCACATTGTGATAATCAGCAGATTCTTGCCTGGCTCCATTCTTGTCCTTCCAGACTCTATTGGTAGCAAGTGAGAAGGTGCAGACCTTGATGCCTGTAGGCAATGAGCGGAGCTCTGGGTCGCGAGTAAGATTTCCTATGAGAATTGCTTTGTTTAAATACATAATCTAATTATATTACACGGCTACCATTGCGTCTATCTCTTGGTCTAATTCTTCTTTGTTTATAGGCTGAGCTTCCTCGCCTTCTTTCTTAACAGGCTTCTTGTGTAGGTCGCGACCGATGAATCTCTTAGAAGCTATAGTGTTCTCGCGAACGGTCTTAAGTATTAGGAATCGAAGAACTGTAGGATCCATATCTAGCTTCTTCTTGAGCTCGGCTACCTTGGAGCTATCCATAGCGAACTTGACCCATCCGAAGTAAGCAGTACTAAACTTGTTCCTTACATTGGATACAACCTTGAGCATAGGGTAAGCAAGTGGAGTAAGTCTAGGCATATCGTCAGCTATGAGCTCCCCTCCTAGGCTAGAAATAAGGTCCTTAAGAGCTGTATATGAAGCTGGAACATCCGCCTCGTCTACTGTAGGTACTAGGTGGTAGCCCACTTCGTACACTCGTGCATCAGAAGAGCCAGCAGCGTCTGCTATTACTCCTTCTGTTGCTTCTGTAAGCTCTTTTTCTGTTGTTTCTTCGCTTGATTGCATGGACTCTATAGTAGCAAAAAGTA
>CAYXDY010000098.1:0-2300 GCA_964463905.1 uncultured Candidatus Saccharibacteria bacterium | reverse complement strand
AGCGTGGAGTTCTTTGTGGATGACGACGGCAAGGCCTACGTCCGCATGATCGAGGCGTATGGCGAGGACATAGCGATGATTCTCAGGGGGGAGGCTGACTCCACCAACTGGGGAGGCAAGATCCTACCGAAGGACCAGTGGGTCACCATTGGCGACGAGGTGCAGGTCGGGACGGTCGGGCAGTTGCACGACGCCGTGAAAGGTATCGTGGAGGAGTTCGATCACATGATGCTGGAGCCTCAGGAGGTGATCGACGGACTCGACACGTCGCAGATAGAATCGGTGTTTGGTTTGTTGGTAGACATGAACGACAGGGATGGGGTGTGATGCCCCATCCTTGACTTTCACAAAAACGTTAGAAAGAATACATTAAATCAAAACCTATATAGAGAATAAAACGATGGAAACACTTATTGAATGTCCAAAATGCTCGCATAGCTTTGAGCTAAGCACATCACTTACGCAAAAGATTGAGCAGCAGATTACTTCGAAGTTTACACAAGACCTTGCTGCGAAGAACAAGGAATTAGAGGCGTTGCAGAGCCAGCTTAAGTCGGCCGAAGAAACAGTATCGGTTAGACTTGAGGCAAAATATGCCCTAGAGATGGAGAAAATTAAGGTTGCTGTGCTCAAGCAGGCTGATGAAGATGCCAAGAAAAAGCTTGCCGAGAAGGATGAAGAACTAAAGCGCCTACAGCTCAGAGAAGAGCAAATGGAAGAGCGACTAAAACAGGCACGAAAGCTCGAGCTGGATATGATTGACAAGGAAAAGGATCTCAAACAAGCCCAAGACGACTTGGAGATATCAATTAAAAGACAATCCGAGCAGAAGGCAGAGGAGCTTGTAAATGCAGCCAAAGCCAAGATGGAAGAAGAAATGGGGTTAAAGATGGCGGAGAAAGAACTTGAGCTCAAAAGGCTTCAAGAGCGAATTACACTAATCCAAAACGGTGTGAGTGTGATCAGCTCCGAAAAGATAGGCGAGTCGTTCGAGGATTTCGTGCGGAATATGCTCACATCCAACTTTGCTCATGACACGGTTACTGATGTGTCAAAGGGTGAGAAGGGTGCCGACCTCGTGCATCAGGTACGGACGGTGACCGGCAAAGCATGCGGAACAATCGTGTATGAGGCAAAGAACACGAAAACATGGGGTGGCAACTGGATAGCTAAGATCAAAAGCGATCTGGGAGCCGTAAAGGGTGATATCCCTGTCATTGTGAGCACCGTGATGCCAGGTAATGTAACCAGCTTTGGCGTTCAAGATGGCGTTTGGGTTACCAAACCTGAGTTCTTGGTTCCACTGGTGGTGGCACTACGCGACCAGCTCATCCGCGTGTCGGAGACCCGTATTGCCAACGAAGGTCAACAGACAAAGGCCCAGATGATGTATGAATATCTGATGGGTGTCGAGTTTCGCAGGCGTGTTGAAGCCATTGTGGAGGCGTTCAAGTCCATGAACGAAGACCTGGACAAGGAGAAGAAGTTCCAGATCAAGCAGTGGTCCAAGCGCGAGAAGCAGATTGCATCGGTTGTAGAGGCCACCATGGGCATGTACGGAGACATGCAAGGCATCGCCGGCCAGAGCATGCAGGAGCTTGATTCGATGACGCTGTTACTGGGGGAGGGGGAGGAGTGAGACCACACCTAAGTAAATTACAAATCACTATTACACTATAAATAAATATATGGAAACAAAAATAACACTATACCATGGAACATCAAGTATCTTTTATAAGAGTATTATTGAACATGGACTGGGTGGTAGAGACGTACTTTCTGAAAATAATATATTTGATGTTGTTAGATATTTATATAAAATGAGTATAAAGTATTTATCCCATACAGATTTGTATCAAATAAGTGAGTACTCATTTCGAAAAATGGCTGAGCAGGATAGCACCGGAGTTATGAATTTCCAACATGGCAATGTTTATTTGACGGCTTCTAGAGATAAAGCAATAAATTATGCAATTACAAATGAATATGGTTCAGAGTTATTAACCTACGCAATCAGATTCTATAAGGAATTGATAAAAGAATGCGAAGATGATATAAAAGAGCAAGTAAAATATAATTGTCTTTCATTAAATAGGTTTATTATTCTCGAAAAATTTCCAATACTACTAGAATTAAAAAATTTTGATATAACAAAACTATTAAATGAGAAAGGGAATTATCCAGAATATGAAATAGAACATTATAAGTTTGCACTAACTAGTGGTGCTGAATATTTAGAAAGGTTTAGTCAGACGTTAAATTTTCGATTATTGAACAACGAATACATTCATAACTTTAAT
>CAYXDY010000097.1:0-2302 GCA_964463905.1 uncultured Candidatus Saccharibacteria bacterium | reverse complement strand
ACTCTCAAACTTAGAGAGCGAGGTGCCTTATTTTGAAAAATATCTAAAGATGCCCAATGTGCACATAGGCATAGATCCAGAATTCTCAATGAAGACCGGGGCCAAGCCTGGCAAGGTTGTTGGCACGCTAGATGCGACCGATATCAACTTCGTAATTAATTATTTAACTAAGCTAGTACTCGAGGATAATCTTCCACCGAAGCTTTTGGTAGTTCACAGGTATACCCAGAGAATGGTAACTAACTATCAAAATATTAAGACTACTCCCGAAGTACAGATAATAATGCATATGGATGGCTGGGGTGGACCTGCGCACAAAATCAATACTTACAAACAGTTTGTGTATAAAGAGCCAGTGCAGTTTACCGGATTTAAATTATTTTATAAAAACGATCTTTGGGCTCCAAGCACAGGACTATTAACTCCAGAAGAACTTCTCAAGTTAAATCCCCAGCCACTATATATTCAATATCAATAAAATATATGAGTAGTATTGTAAAAAACTTATTATCTCTCGGCCTACTGTTGGCTTTAATATTTTTTTTCCGAGACACTATATCTAGTAGTTGGTCTGTGTTGTATCATCAATTTCTCCCATGTCGGAGTCCTATTGAGTATTCTATAGGCACGCTTGATCCAGAATTTGGAGTATCCAAAACAGAATTTCTCGAGATAATAGCTAGTGCTGAGAGCGTCTGGGAAGATGCTTATGGTAAAGAGCTTTTCGTGCATGTGCCTGACAAAGGTGCCCTTAAAATTAATATGATTTATGACTACAGACAAGAAACTACTGAGAAGATAGAGGTGATAGGAAGCGAGGTGGTAGAAACCAGGGCTTCTTATGACATGCTTAAGACAAGACATAGCGCACTCGAGCGAGAATATTTAAATGCTAAGAAATCTTATGACTCTATTGCAACAGTCTTCAATCAAAGACAGGATACATACTCCAAAGAGGTGGACTACTGGAATAGTCGTGGTGGGGCACCAAGTGGTAAGTATGAAGAGCTAAATAGAGAAGAAGCCGCACTTAAAATCGAGCTAGAGAGGATTCGTATCCTGGAGCGAAATCTGAGTACGCAAGTGGCAGAGATAAACAAGTTAGTTGGCGAGATAAATACTCTCGCTCGCGCTCTTAACATAAATGTGGATACACTCAACACAATAGGCGAGTCTAGAGGGGATGAGTTTACTCAAGGTGAATACAAGACTTCTCATGGAGGTAAGGAGATAAATATTTATGAATTTTCTTCTGAGACTAAGCTTAAGAGAGTTATAGCTCACGAGCTGGGGCATGCACTTGGCATAGAACATATAGAAGACCCATCGGCGATAATGTATTACCTTAATGAAAACACAACAGGCGAGCTATCTGAAGGAGACATATCGGCCTTAAAGGAGCTTTGCGGAACGTAAACAAATTTGTGGTATAATCTTCTCATGAATGAAGAAAAAGCTTGGCAGGAAGTTAAACGTCAAAGTAGATTTCATCATGCTTTTCGGGGTTTACATATTTTCTGGAAGACTACCAGGAACGTTAAGATTCACATTTTCTTTGCGGTCTTAGTTCTAATACTTGGATATTGTTTAGATATATCACATATTGAGTGGCTATCTTTGGCTATTGTTATTGGGCTCGTATTTATATCGGAAGCGTTTAATACTGCTATTGAAATAGACATAGATTTAACCTCGCCAGAATACCATCCCTACGCTAGAGATACTAAAGATGTGGCTGCTGGGGCAGTGCTTATTTCAGCTATATTGGCTTTAATCGTCGGTCTCATTGTATTTGTACCAAAAATGTTAAATATGCTACAATAATAGGCATATGTCTATTATAAACAGGGAGAATATATTGAGTATTTTTCTGGCAATTGTGGTCATATGGTTTGGTTATAATGAGGTTTCTAACCCCGAAAAGTGGGTTGCTATGGTGCCAAGCTTCTTTGGAGAAGGTGAGATTATTACTTATCTAGTTATGGCCCATGGCGCGATTCTACTTATCTCTGGAGCAGCTTTAGTATTTAACTTCAAGAGAAGATTGTTTGCCTCTATTATTGCTCTTATGATTCTTGCTATTGTCGTCAACTTCTTCCAGACAGGAGGTATCGGTGCGACGATGATTCGAGATGTCGGACTATTTGGTCTGGCATTAGGGTTAGCAATGAGGGATTAATTATTAATTAATATAATAAAATTATGGCCCTTCGACAAGCTCAGGGTCATAGTGATAAAATAGAACTATGGATACAAAAGTAAAAGTTTTTATTTCAGTTGTCGGAATATTAATATTAGGAGT
>CAYXDY010000096.1:0-2384 GCA_964463905.1 uncultured Candidatus Saccharibacteria bacterium | reverse complement strand
GCAATGTATCTCGCAATTTGGCGAATGTAAATATAGGCTACGCAAACTATTTTCAGGGTCGTTTAGTAAAAAGGTTTTGATGACTTTCTTATATCTGGATTTGAAATTAAATGTTAGTAAACACTCGGTCCAGAGGACGTAATTTTGCAAAAATCTTGAAATAAGTGTATTATTTATAAAATAGCTGCTTTGAGTAAAAGGGCATAATAACATATCTTTTACTTATAAGTATCACAAAATGAATGATTTTATGAAAGGCTTATTGGAGCAATATATGAGTAAAATCAATTATGATCCTCGTGTGTTTTCCCAAGAAGTCATGACACCTCAAGAGTTTGAAGCTCCATTCGATCAGTGGATTCGGCAAATGACGGAACAAACTCTTAAACCAGAATTTCTCAGATACCAGTACGATCCTTTTAAACAGCAATCAATGAGGCAATTACAAGACCTTAATCAGACAATGGGCTCTAGTGGTGCCTGGAGAACGGGTGCTGCTAATCGAGACATGAACACTGCTGTTAATGACACCCAAAGGGCCGAGGAACAATTATGGCGACAGTATAATGATCAGGCATTACAGACAAGAGATGCCTTTAAGAGTGCGTGGAGTGATCCATTATATAAAAGTAGAATGGAGAGTTTTTACAATGCTCCTTGGAGGAATGCAGAAGTTGGTGATGTTAGTGCTACTACTACACCAACAGACTCTAGGTTGCAGGGATTTGATTCAACGACTATAGGAGGTGGGACTCAGAATGTATCTCCTTATACAGGGGCTACAGGGACTCAATCTTTAAGTGGTTATGCTGGTAGACCTCAGAATATGTTTTTTCAAGGATATGATCCAAGGAGTTCGGGTTCTTCTAGGCGATTACTTTCTGGTAGTAGATTATAAAAGGTGATAATTTTATTTAGAATAAAAGAGTAATGAATAACAGTGCATACTATGAGGGTCAAATGAGAAATGTAATGGGTCAATTAGATCCTTTACTTAATGATCTCCCTCAGTCTAGTGAATATTTCAGAAAGGGTATTAATGAGGCTTACGGCAACAATTTACCTCTATTAAAAGAGGGAGCTGCATTAGAGGCTGGAGCATATGCTCTTCCTGGGCAATTAATGGATCAATATAATAGCGAATTTGGTAATGTATTTGGAGGAGCTTCTGCTACAGGTCGTCTTAATTCTGTGTTAGGAAGGCTCGGTAATCAGTTTGGGCTAGTTGATGTCGCCTCTGGGCTTGCGGATAGACAGGGTGCTCGTATTGATGATATGGCTAAAAGATTGTCGGAACAGTATGGGTTAGGCATCCAAGGGTTGCAAACTAAGTATGATATGCTAAGTCCTTTATTCCAGTCAAAATTAAGTGCTGAACAACAGGCCGCTAATAGGGCTGCATCTTCAAGAGCGGCTCAGCAGAGTAATATGTCATTACAAAGGCATCAATTAGGAAGTGTTCTCGGTGCACTACCTAGAATTGGTTCAGATAATGGTATTTCAGCAACGGATAGATTTAAAGCTATGAATAACGTTCTTTCACAGTATGGAATCAGTGATCCAGGCGATATGTATGGATCATACTTATCAATGGCTGGCTTTAGTCCAGAAAAAGCGTCTTATCTTGGCAATATGGGGTATTCAGGAGCAAGGCAAGCTTATGGAATTCGATAATTTTATTTGTATTAAAAAATGAATCCTAAAACTTATGAACAAATGATGGAGGAGAATGCGAGAATAGACTTCATGAATAGTCTATTGCAACAGAATCCTGGCAATAGAGGGTTGCAAGGTACCCTTATGGATCAATATATGGGAATGATGTTTCCAGAACCAGTGGATTATGGTTCTCAATTAAGTGAAGCTACCCAGATGATAGCCGCTGGACAAGAGATGGGAATACAAGAACTGATTGATGCGGGTAACGCCAAGCTTAGGTCAAACCCTATGATTACTCAATACCTTGGTTCTGATAGTGGAAACGCTATGTCAGAGTCCGAGAAAGCTTTGCAAAACTACGACCTCGAACAGTTTAGTTCTCTATACCCTACTGAGGGAGAAGATATTAATAGAGATGTATTAGGTCGAAATGTAGAGCTACAGGGTGCTGTCAAGTCAGTAAATGGAGTATAAACCTACAATTAATGACAGGTTAGAGGCGATGAAACAGAGTTGGAACTCAAGATCTGGGTTTGACAAAGGCTCAACGGCTCTGTCAGCCTTGTTCAACCCCATGGGGGCCCTTACTTCAAACCTTGCAATTCCTCAGACAATCGGAGCCGGTATGGATTCTTCTAAGATAAAGCTTAATAAGGTCTTTGGTCGCAGTCCTCAACCATAATAAATAATTACTTGTAATAAATATGGCATTTACTTGGACACCA
>CAYXDY010000095.1:0-2397 GCA_964463905.1 uncultured Candidatus Saccharibacteria bacterium | reverse complement strand
CCCCCGATACTGAACGATGTCTGCGTAGTGGTCCCCCTTGTTCGACGCCATGTCAGGATATACCCGTCCGATCTGGGCGACCCCGAAGTAGTGAGGGTCGGGACTCATCCTCTGGTCGCGGAAGGCCCTGTTCTTCATTGATCCCTTGTAATAGACGACCCTGGTCCCCGGCTCCAGGAACTTGAGGTACCTTTTCGGGAAATGGTAACGCTGGCCCGTTCGGTCCTCCCACTGCGACTCGTCGTTCTCGGCAATGACGGTGTACTTCTCCATGGCTTACTACTTAATGGTTCCAGGTTAAGTGCAAAATGCGAAAAAGGCTGCTCATCTGAAACGCTGAATCGCCACTGCGTTGCACTCCACCGGCATCTGAATTTTTCGCATCGGGCGATGCAGATTTTTTTTCTTGTGAGCACAACAGTATGTACATTCTATGTACAAAATTATTTGGCCCCGTTTGGCTGGAACACTGTTATGACAAACTATGAAAGGCATCGAGGAGAGCTGCACAACACTTACGGAGATATTGAAAGAAATGAGAGAGAAGGGCGAGGAGCCGTCGGCGGAGCTGTTGGAATTGCTGAGAACTTTGGCCGATTTGGTATTCTGTAGCAATGGTATTTGATTTCGATTATTTTACAGTTTATTCAGCATAACTGACATAACTGCGAGCAGAGCTCTTACTGAGCGTTACTTTCAATACTGAGATATCTACTGAACAGATTAGAATTGGCCTGCTTAAACTAGATCTGTAGGGTTCCTACCTCTAGAACAAAGCGCTATAGCATAGTTATTGAGCTTCGTACGACGTACGGCATACAAATAAGACTGCATATAAAAATAATCTTCTCCATTTACGACACTTTCATATGCACCATCTGTGCTCGATATCAGAAAATCTCTCTCGATGGGACTAAATGGCGAGTCATATAATTCAATCCAGGCTGAATGGAACACATGTGCACCTTTGATGTCGGAGTCTACAGACTTAGAATTTTTATCAATTAACTCCAATATTTTCGCGCGCAAACTTTCAGGCGTGTGGGGCTCAATGTTGGGTGAGGCGTCCTTAATCTCGTACCTCATGTACGCACCAGAAACTGACAGTCCTACGTTGTGGTAGTAGTAGTTGATGAAGTCATTAGAGTACTCCTGCACCCCACCATAAAAATTAGTTAAAATCGGATGTCCAGGAAAAAGGAATGAGTCTCGGTCATGGAAAAGCGCACCTTTCGGTGTGATGTTGTACACCGTTTGGCCAAATTCATCCTCGTTGGATTCTATATGTCCCTTCTCAGAAAGTAGATTTATCACATAGTCGTTTATGACATATTCTACATCTTCTGATAGCCCAACTAACTCCTGGCTCATCTCAATCGTTTGATTAGATCCGGCGCGCCTTCTGGCCCAATAAAATCCCCTAAGAATGACGTCTAAGTAATACCCGAACCGTCTGCTTACAATAGCACGTTCGTCCCGACCGCTAGAAGCATTTAGATCATTTGTAATATTCTCATACCGAAAATCCGTAACAAAGGGTTTTACGTAACTGTAATTGTTGAGAAGAATTGGGTTGGAAGGATTGTGATATGAATCCGTTTCCACGAACAACAATCCTTTGGGGGTGATGCGGAATAAGGCCGTATCGTACCCTTGGTCGTCCCCTACAATGGACTCGACAAGACTCTCCTCTAGAAGTAAACTCGGAACGAGGTCATTGAACATTTGCCTTGCTTGGTCCGAATTATGGTGACACTCCAAAACAGCACCTAAATATCTCATCGAGTAGTGCTTGCGAGTGTTGTTCAACTGGTATAGAGCACGAAGTGTAATATCTAACCAAAATCCAAATCTCATAAGATTCAAAATTTATAGTCAACAGTATGAGATGCTTAACCCTTGTTTGCGACTTTAAGATAGAGGTATTACTCGGTTCTTAAGAGAGCAACTTGTCCACCTGAGTCTTGAGCCGCTTCTTAACCGACTCCGGTATCTCCTCCCCCCTTGCTTTCATCTCCCCCACCATCTCGATCAATAGCCTGGCCTCCTCGACCGCCAGGTTGTTGAGGCTTTTGCCCGCCTTAGCCGAGCCCACCACGGGCACGTAGGCGTGGATCAGATCTGAAGCCGTGTTCGACAGGGCCTGCTCGAGCAGCCAGATGTACTTGGCGGATGGCCTGACCTTGCCGGTCTCCCACTGGTAGATGTGCTGCTTGGTCGTTCCGATAATCTCGGCAAGCTGCACCTGGGTCAGTCCGGCACTCTCCCGGGCCAGCTTGAGCTGCTCCGCGAAATCGCTTTTTTCACTGTCGGTCATAAATTTTTATTACTTGTGTTGACACAGTAACAAATATTTGTTACCATGTGAAGACAAATCATACTCAACCGCCCTGTTTT
>CAYXDY010000094.1:0-2399 GCA_964463905.1 uncultured Candidatus Saccharibacteria bacterium | reverse complement strand
AGGCAAGCTCGAGTGGAAGCTCAGGTACAAATGTGCTGCCTAGCTTCTCGTAGGCTTCTAGGAGCATCGCTAGCTGAGGCGAGCGGAGCATACCCTCTTTATCATTTTTCACAAGTGTCTCTAAGAATTCTATGTCTGCATCATTTAGATCGCCAGTCATCTCTTCTTTTAATTTCGGCGCATACTTAAGTATTACAGCCATGCGGAATTTACTGATTATAAGCTTGAGATACAGCTCCATGTCTAGGCCGGATTCGGAGGCGTTACGGACAGCCCTGAGGCCATTTTCAATATTCTTCTCTGCTATAGCTCTTATGAAGTTATCTACTAGCTCGCTCGAAGGCGCGCCTGTGAGCTTCTCTACATCTTCTCTAGAAATCTTTTTATTTTTACCTGCATGATTTAGCACCTTCTGTAACTCACCAAGAGCATTGCGGAATGAGCCATCGCCTAAGAGAGCAAGGAGCTCAGCACTACCTGCGTCCAATTCATAACCTTCAGCCTTAGCAGCGCTATTAAGAACTTTCTTAAGCGCAGCGTCAGAAGCCTTTTTGAGAGTAAACACTTGGCAACGAGAGATAATAGTCTCAGGCACCTTGTGAAGCTCGGTAGTCGCCATTATGAATATCACGTGGGCTGGAGGCTCTTCGAGGGTCTTAAGTAAAGCACCCCAAGCATCCTTGGATAGCATATGTACCTCGTCAATAATATATACCTTATACTTTGAATCAAATGGTAGAACTCTAGCACCATCACGAAGCTCGCGGATGTCATCAATCCCTCTGTTGGAAGCTGCATCTATTTCATATAAATCATTATTAGATACACCGATATCCTTGGCAAAGATTCTAGCCAGCGTAGTCTTACCTGTACCTCTAGAGCCGACGAAGAGATACGCATGAGAAACCTTGTGAGCCTTAATAGAGCTCTCGAGCACAGACACAATCTGGTCTTGCCCAATTACTTCCTTGAAGCTCTGTGGTCTGTATTTACGATATAGGGCCAATCCGTGCATACAAATATTCTACTCTATAATCATGGTTTAATCAAAATGAAGAATAGGCTGAACCAACGCATGCGTCGGTTCAGCCTATTGATCTGATGGTCCCCTGTCTCTACGAGTCGTTCCACCGCCTGGCTGAGTGTACTCCGCGAAGCTCGCGGATCTCTTCGTCCATGTGCATTTGGCGGGTTTCCTCGTCAATCTCACTGAGGTTCGGCGCCGCACCAACTGCCCCGTCAACGTGAATGGCCTTTTTTAGGGGCACATTAAGAGAATCAAGAACTTCAACGATCGTCGGTAGACGTTGGCTTGGCATCTCTCTTGCTCCTTCATCTCCCGAAACCCCGGGACAGGTCTTACAGAACAATGTTTAATGTAGTTTATACAATATTTGTAAGCCATTCGTCAACTATTTTTTCCACTTCATTTGCATTCTCGGCTTCCATGAGCTTCACTCTTAGCTCCTTGGCTCCATCGAAGTTGTTTACATAAGCCTTGTAATGCTTCTTCATTATTGCGAAATTCTTGTGCCCTCCTAGCTTATCTTCGAAGAGCTTAGTATGCTCCACCATAACTCTTAATCGCTCAATAAGGTCAGACCTTTTTAAATTTTCAAGGTCTGACCTTTTCTCTTTCGAGAACAGCCATGGATTACCGAAGATTGCTCGCCCGAGCATCACTCCGTCACATCCACCCTCTTCTGCTTTATTCTTGGCATCATCTAGGTCTAGAGCGTCTCCGTTTCCAAATATTAAAGTATCCTTGCCAGACTCATTCCTGATTTCCACTATTCTTTTCATCAAATCCCAGTGCGCGGGCACTAGAGACATCTCTTTACGAGTACGGAGATGAACAGTAAGCACAGCAATGTCTTCTGCGAGGAGTTCTGGAAGCCAGGCCTCCATCTCATTCTTGTTGTAGCCAATGCGAGTCTTCACGGATACAGGAAGCCCACTTTCCTTTGCGGCTCGTATTATCTCTCGAGCTAGCTTTGGATCCTTCATCATCGCCGCACCCGCACACTGCTTCTCTACTGATTTATCAGGACAACCCATATTTATATCTATACCGTCAAAGCCAAGCTCTTTGCACAGCATTGCAGCACTTCGCATATTCTCGGGCTTGCCGCCAAAGAGCTGAGCCACTATTGGTCGCTCGCCTTCTCCGTAAATCAAATCTATTTTTAGCTTCTCTCTCGCCTCCGGATGAGAGAGCCCATCTGCGGACACGAATTCAGTCCAGAAGACATCTGGTTTGCCGTATTTGCAGATAATTTCTCGGAAGACACAGTCGGTAACATCCGCCATTGGTGCCAGTACCATAATCGGCTTCTTTAATTTTCCCCAAAATCCTAAATTATTCTTCATTACCCGAACCGTCACTAAACTTGTAATAC
>CAYXDY010000093.1:0-2406 GCA_964463905.1 uncultured Candidatus Saccharibacteria bacterium | reverse complement strand
ATACCGAATACTAATGAACCTTTTCTACCACGGTATATTTGAATATCCGAAAAAGAGTGGTAACTGGTATCAAGGTCGGCATGAGCCACTAATATCAAAGGAACTCTTCGATAAGGTGCAGGAGCATCTCAAGCGAGACAATATCATACGACAAAGTAGAGAGTTCGCCTTCACAAAGCTGATGGTTTGCGGGAAGTGTGGATCGGGCATATCAGCCGAGGACAAATACAAACCACTCAAAGACGGCACGAGTGCTCATTACATCTACTACGGATGCGGACGGTCAAAAGACAAACACTGCAAAGGTAAGTATCTGAGAGAAGAGAACCTGATAGAACAACTTGTGTCGACACTGGATCAGGTGGACTTTAGTGAAGCAGGAATACGGCACAAGTTCGAGGATGAGTTGAAGCGGTATAACAAATTCCATAGGAGTGTACTTGGATACTCAAATCCGAAAGCAAAACATAAGGAGATAGATCTGAGAACGTATGCGAAGTATGTACTTCGAGAGGGTTCAAATGAGGAGAAGCGTGAACTAATGAGTTGCTTCAAGTCGAAGATAAAGGTAACGGAGGGAGTGGTGACGATCGAAACAGATGCGATCTAATCTTAGAAACAACGTATAACTTCAGTCGTCTTACCATATTCGGCTTAAAATAAGGTTTTTTTGGTGTAAAATTGAGTAAGGTTCTAAATTTTTAAGAACAAAAAATAAGTTGCGGTAAATAATTTTCTATTTAAACCATATTTTCAGGGTTTTAGTAGAAATTGTTCTTTAATATATAGGTGTTCCTTTATAAAAAGAACACTTTTATAATATTATATTACTTAATAATCTCTTTATTTACAGCCATATATAAATATAATATGCTCATATGGTTACTTTTATTAAAGGAACACATCGACATGTAAATAGTAATAAACCTATATTTTTAGGCTTTCTAAGTTTATATAGTAAATATGATTTACTGCAGGCACTTGCATATAATCTTTGGCTTATGATATAATCTTCACATCAACCCCGCTACTGCGAGTGATTGAAGATTATTAATCTAACCTAATAGATCGTATGACAGATAAAAATGAGGTTTTGAAGCAACTGTTCACGGATGACAACGATATAAATGCCAACGAACTTTTTGATCTCTTGTCTCCATTTATAAAAATTAATAAAAGCGATAAAAGCATAATATTTCTTGATTCTGCTCTTAAACAATCTCTTAAGAACAAAATACTACTCTTCCTCCTCGCCAAAAAAGTGTTGTTCCTTCTGAAGGAGATTGAAACAGATCGAGTTCGAACTACTGACATTATTAAAGAAACAGGTATCCCTAAAGGAAGTGTTAATCCTACTCTGAAATTACTAAAGGAAACAAAAGGGAGTAGTTTGGTGACTTCAGATAAAGACGGGTACTACATTACTAGTTATCAGGTCTCAAAAATTAAGACCAAAAATATATTGAACAGCTATGAAAAAGACAACTAATGAAATCATTGCTCAAATAAGAGCCCTCCTCGACGAGCTTGAAGGAGTTCCATCGGAAGCAATCCAATCTAAACATACGGTCGTGAAGCCTGCCCCTAAAAAGGCTGTGGGCTGTATCGGTGCCATACAAGAACTAATCGAAGAAGGGTTTTTCGACACTCAAAAGATAGTCACTCAAGTTGTGGAGAAATTAAAAGAGGAAGGTCAACCCTACTCTAGGGCACTTGTGTCAATGAACTTACTTAACCTTGTAAAACCTCCGCGAAAAACATTGCGTCGAATCAAGGAGGATGACCAGTGGCAATATATCGTAAGAAAGTAAATATATGGAAAAAGAAATTTCTGAAATTAAGGAGAGGTTGGCAAAGCTTGAAAAAGCAGTCTTCGAAACGGGTGCGGGTGCTGTAGTAACCAGTAATGATACTTATGATCTCGACTTTTCTCTTAATGAGAGAGCCTTTATTAAAAAGTACGCCTCGGGATTTAACGGTCAAAAATTCTTCGCCCTTATAACTGCATACATCGCACAAGGAAAAGTTGGGGTACCAGTTGACCTTCTTCAGATTAAATCAACTTGGAAAAGTTGCGTAGGCATGATTGGGGTTCCGTATGCTTCGACCTTCGCTACCCGATCAAAAGAGAACGGATGGACAGATGCCTCAAAAGAAACTCGTGGTTCTTATGTGCTCGGCAAGCACTGGCAGGAAATATTTAAAAAACATGAGCAAAATTCTTAAAACAATTCCTGAGAATCTAGAAGACAGGCTTCTCGAAGAATACACTGAAATAAAGCGTCGTTTTCAACTGAACGATTGTGGACCCGCTCAATTGAACGGCGGTAGATTTGCTGAAGCGGTACTACGTATTTTTCAGCATTTACTTGGTATGACAGTGACTCCGTTCGGTGAAGATATTAA
>CAYXDY010000092.1:0-2420 GCA_964463905.1 uncultured Candidatus Saccharibacteria bacterium | reverse complement strand
CCAAAAAATATTATACAATAAATATCTAATTTGCTTGGGGTCTGACCCCAATTCCAATTCCGAAGTGTTCGAATCAAGCCAGGCGGTATCTACGACCACGATCGGCTTCTTAGAATCTCTAAGAAAGATTGCGTCTGTGCCCATGGCCGTGCCTGAGTCAGCCACTAGTCAAGGATCGCGGTCCAGAAAGAGTGAATATGTTGCGAGTGTTGCAATAATTCCAGATGTGGTTGCGATAGCACCTGACCTAAATCCAACAGAAGTGGCTTCCAGCGTTTCAGTAGTCCGGTCTGATCTGCCGGAGATGGTATTGGAAGATGAAGAAATTGAGACCCGGCAAGAGGAAACAGAATACGAAGGCACGGCAACAGCTTTGAAAGCTCTGGGTTACAAGTTAATCAACCTTTTCAAATCTATCTGGTCGTGGTTTATAAGTAAGTTATAATTAAGTCCCATGGATACCTTTTCAAAAATTTTTATTGCAATGGTGATAATTGTAGTAATTGTTTATTTAGTTTTCTTACTCGCGCCATTTGATGGTCCTCCGGGTTTTTAATTCGTATAAACACATCTAGCCCCCCAACACCCCCACGGCTTGGGAGTTTGACGCACCCCATAACCCCTCTTCAATCCGAGTCATCAATGACGGAGGTTAGACCTCCGTCATTCGTCCATAGTTGAGCGAGGGGAGTCCTCGCTCAATAAAATCAAGGCGGTTTTGACATCCATTTACTATTTAATTAGTATTTCGTTTAGGAGTAGCTTATGGAGGCTTTCATGTTCACACGAAGAGAGGCTTTTCGAGCGTTGTTCGGGATCCCGGCTGTGGCGTTGGGCGCAGACAAGGTCACAACAGAAGAGCCCAAGCGGTTGGTGGTGCCAGAGAAAGCCATCGAGCGACTGGAAAAGATTGTCGCCGAAGGCGGGGTCATCACTGGGGCCACAATCCACTACAGCCTTCCCTCACGGGCGGGTACTGTAGGGTGGGGTTCAGCTTTCCTTTCTCAGGATCGAGGAGAAATGGACTGGAAGATCGAGTAGGGATCGACGGGGTTCAGGTCGCCGGCTAGCAACCGGCGACTTTCTTTTTTAATCCCATCAAAATCAAGGCGGTTTTGGTATAATTGAGCTCATGATTTTATCCTGGGACTTCTATGAAATTCGATCTACGGACACACCGCTCCACGGTATAAAACTTCGTGGTCGAATTCGGAAGTTTACAATAGAAAATGATATCTCGTGTCTTGTGGAGAATGCGGAAGATGAGGAGAATGTCGTCCGGTTCGCTCTTCTGGCTGGAGCTGATTTTAATAAAATAAATGATTTCGTTGAAACTCTGGTGTCAGGGGCAAGTATTACGGAATCTCTGAAAAATATTCCTAATCCTGTTTTGTCGAAGCGGAAGGTTAATGATCATTCTAGATATGAGATATAGCAACAGGGGATGATCTTGTAGGGTTGGTGGTTCTTTGTATAAATTGCAGGAAACAACACTTGCTTAACCCCATTTCCATAATTTTCGGTATTGGGATGAGGCTGCCGTAATCAGAAAGAGTGTGGTGTGGTATTCGTCTTCAAGCTAGAGAGTTCGGTGTGTATTAAGAATTCAAGTTTATTAAGAAATCAATTAATTAAAATGAAAAAGATTACAAACATAAGATTGCTAACGACCATGCTTATGGCTGGGGTTATCCTCCCATCCTTTGTGGGAGCGCAGATCGGTGTTGTCGTCGATGTAAACAGCACCACAATTAACAGCACAAGTAACAGCACCATGACTACTGGCGGAACCTCCATTCAACCCATGAGCGTTGAGTCATCTGCTCAGGTGAGAACTAGCGACGACCTGGTGGTCTTCGGAGCCGCTCTGGCTGGAAGAGGGGAAAATGTGAATGCGGTTAAGTTTGAGTCAGATGGAGAAACTGGTTCTCAGGTTATTGTTTCCTACAATCACCCAGGTAAGTTTCTTGGATTTATTCCTGTTACACTTCGTTCGAAAACAGTGGTGACTACTAATGCCAACAGTGAAGTCGCCGTCAGCTCCAGACTTCCTTGGTGGGCTTTCTTGGTGGCGAAAGCAAACTTCGCTAAGGCTGAGTTGGAGTCACAGATAGAAAGTAATCAAGTTGTAACTGCTAATGCCAAGGCAGGAGCCTCGGCTAACGCTCGGGCTATGATTGCTGAAGCAGTGATCGCAGAGATCGAGGCACAAGCTGCCGCTGCCGCTAGGGTAGAAAATTAATCTCATCCTCAGGTTTTTTAAAACAACCACCCGATCGGGTGGTTGTTTTTTATTCGCCATTTTTATCTAAAACCCACTCGATTTCACGTTGACTTCATAGAGTCAAAATGCTTTTCTGTATAGAGAAAGTTTGGGTGATGTGATCAGACGAGGAGGTTGGATGGAAACGGCGACAGCA
>CAYXDY010000091.1:1690-2612 GCA_964463905.1 uncultured Candidatus Saccharibacteria bacterium | reverse complement strand
ATAAAATGACAAATACTCATGAAGTTGTTAGTAGGGGGGTTTCTAGGGAACAAATTAACTCAGCTAGCATATTCACTTCATCTTATCGGAATATGTTGAGGGATTTATTAAAAGATCCTGTCGTCGTTTATACTGATGTAGATGAATTAGACGATTATAATACAAGAATTTTTTTCTCAGAAAGAGGTGCTCAAAGCGTAGTAATGACCCTACTAAGGGATAAGGTTGATAGACCTGTTGGAATGCTGTGTATGGAGTTTGTGAAGAAACCGGAGCCCGGCATATTCTCAAGCGACTCATCCATAGTACAAGCCGGCCAGTCGATCTACGATCTCCTTGTCTATGGGCGTATAAAAAAATAAATGAAGGAATATAGACCAAGACTTACAGAGGAAGAGATGGAGCTTGTAAAGCAATATCGAAATAATCCTCAAGGAAATGTATTAGTAATTGGAGATTTACACGAGCCATTTTGCCTAGACGGGTATTTTGATTTTTGTAGAGATGCCTACTTCAAATACAATTGCGATACAGTAGTATTTATTGGAGACGTTATTGATAATCATTATTCGTCTTTCCATGATACAGACCCCGATGGACACGGCGCTGGTCACGAATTAGATCTGGCGGTAGATAAATTAAAGAAGTGGTACGAGGCTTTTCCAGATGCCTACGTAACCATAGGGAACCATGACAGAATGATGATGAGAAAAGCTTTCTCTAGCGGCCTGTCGAAAAGATGGATTAAAGATTATAATCAGGTTCTCGAAACACCAAACTGGAAATTTGTAGACGAAGTATCCTTACACGGGGTAACTTACGTGCATGGAGAAGGCGGTACTGCTAAAACAAGGGTTAAGCAGGAAATGAATTCAATCGTACAGGGTCACCTCCATACAGAGGCTTATATCGAATGGACGGT
>CAYXDY010000091.1:0-1680 GCA_964463905.1 uncultured Candidatus Saccharibacteria bacterium | reverse complement strand
TCACAATCGAGCATTTGCGATGCAGGTGGGCTGTGGTGTAGACAGAAGATCTTACGCTATGGCATACGCTAAAGCGGGCAAGAAGCCTATTATAGCGTGCGGTGTGGTTTTAGATAGGGGTAGAAACCCAATTAGTTTAGTAATGGAGCTTTAATACAAACAAAAATGGCATACAAAAGAAAAACGGGAGGAGAGACTCCGGTAAAAGGTGGAAAAAAGAGATCAGACAATTCAACCTCATACAACAAAAAAGACATGACTCATAGTGGGTCAGCAAAAACCCCATCATACCCATACGGGCAGCCTCACTTAAAGTCTAAACCTCGACCAAAAGGCACTGCCAATAAGTTGAAATAGAAACTTTTCCCGGTTGGTGTAACGGTAACACCCCTCTCTTGTAAAGAGGGACTGCAAGTTCGAATCCTGCACCGGGATCAATTAAAACTATAAATTTCACAAAATGGCACTAACACAAAACGACGGAACAAGGAATTCATTAGCCACATCATTTGGGGCTTTATTTAATTCTGGCACGCTAGAGATTAGAACTGCCGCAGACGCCGTTCTTGCAACAATAACTCTTCCGGCTAGCCCCTTTGGAGCAGCATCAGCAGGAGCTATTGCTAAATCAGGCACTTGGTCTGCAACAGCATCTGCATCAGGAACAGCCGCTAAAGCGGTATTCATTTCATCTGACACTTTAAAAACAGCAACTGTAACAGTGGCTACATCTGGAGCTGACTTGATTATAAACGACGCTTCGGTTGTTTCTGGGGGAACTGTAACCGTTAACACTTACACCTACACAGTACCAGCATCTTAATTTAATTAAATGCCACAGTTTTTAAGGCCAACATCGGACAGGACAATTTCTGGCTCTTGGGTAAATCAAGCGGGGGCCAGTACAAACCTGTACCTATCTGTCGATGAAACAACCTTAGATAATTCTGATTATATACAAACGGCTAATAACCCTAGTGGATCAGATTTATATGAAGGAGGCCTATCTACTGGCGTTCAGCCGCAATCTGGAACTCATACTGTAAAATATACAATTGGAAAAGACTCTTCTGGAGGAAGGGCTATCCAGTTTGTCATTAGACTTTTTAATAACGACAATACTGAAATAGCGTCTTGGACTCATTCTGGAATTGATACTCAAACCATTTATACTCAAACATTAACCGTAGGTCAGGTCGCTCTAATAAATAGCTATACAGGTATTTACTTTAGAGTTAACCCAACAACATCTGGCGGTGGGGCAGCAAGGGCTGGTCGACTATATCATTTCGTTTATGAGATTCCCGACGCAACACCTTCTTTTACACTCTCTGGATCTAATACCGGTTTACTAGGGACAACTTCTGGAACAGCAGACAACCAGCCTCCAGATCTATCTAGAACATTATCTGGATCTAATATTGGTTTAATAGGGACAACTTCTGGTTCCGCTACTAATGCAGATCCGCAATTTAATATTTCTGGTGGAGTAAGCGGATTAATAGGCTCTTCTTCTGGCACGGCTACATCATTAGCTCCAGCTTTTGATTTATCAGGATCTTCCTCTGGTTTGCTAGGAACAAGTTCTGGCACGGCAGAGTCAACAGTTCCAATATTCGATTTATCGGGAAGCTCATCTGGGCCAATGGGCGTCGCTGAAGGCTCTGCTAATTTTAGTGT
>CAYXDY010000090.1:0-2703 GCA_964463905.1 uncultured Candidatus Saccharibacteria bacterium | reverse complement strand
TCCAAACGATTTTTGGGCAGGCGTAAAATTAGGATACTTTTTTAAACAATCGTCTAATAGTTGCCACGCTTGCCACAAGTTCAACGCAGCACTAAGTTCATCGCCAAATTTTAGTTTTATTATTGCCCAATGTAGTTTTATTTCGGCTTGTGAAAAATTATAGTAAGGCGATTCTTTATCAGCTTTTTTAAGTTTTTTTAAGCGAATAGTTTCGTTGTTTTTTAAACGGTTGTAGTCTTCTCTGTTTTCTTCAATTAAAAGAGTGAAAAAATCAGCATAATTTTCTACATAGATAGCAAAATGATTATCAGGGTCTTTTTTAATTTCTTCACGAATTTTATACTGTGCTCCTGATATTTTTAATTTTAAAAAATCAAAATAGGCTGTTTCAATCTCTTTGTTGGTATTGAAATGTGCTAATAGTGGGGTAGAGGATAGCAATAAAAAAAGACGAACAATTATGCTCGTCTTTTTTATGGTTTTGTATGATGAGAAATTCTCTATAATAGTTATTTTACCTTCTCAACAACTTGTACTTGCTCTACATCGGGAACAGTCTCGTCCTCTGTAATTTGCTCTAAAGAATCAGCCACCTTACTAGCAATTATATCTGGGATCTGTTGTGCTCCTTTAAATCGAGACTCTCCCAACTGAGACTGAAAAGCCCTAAAAACTGCATCTCTAATTTTCTGCCTATCGAACATCACTATCTCGCCGTTTCTTTTTCTTATTTGAGTTACTTTCATTGCAGTTAGATTCAAAAATATATTTGGAGTGGGGACAATATATTGTGGTGAGAGTTAGCTGTCAACACTAGATGTTGTATTTAGGCCAGCTGAAAGTAACTGAATCTCACAAATACTAACTTCAATATAGTGGGGAAAATATAGACAAAAGTAGCCCGGGAAACGCTTGTGCAACAACACTGGGAATTCTACAGAAAATTATCTAAGAATCCAGCTCTCTATCACTTCCACAAAAACTATAAGCTGGTCCAGATCAACCCACTCAACATCTCCATGAGTACTAGAAGCGGTGGGTTTTGTATTTACTACGGTCATTCCAGCCCTAGAGAAGAAGCGCCCATCAGACCCTCCATTTGCCTTATAAAGATTGGGAATACTACCCCGAATATTGGCAACCGCCTCTAACCACTTTACTAGCTCCGCCTCTTTAGAGTCGGTATGACTGGGGAGTCCGCTTAATTTTTCTATGACTTGATAGCCCATGTCTTGAGCTTTATCTAGAATCAACTGCTTAATCTTGTCTGGGCCATGTTCGGCACCGTAGCGTATATCTAGTCCTACTGTGCAGTATTCGGCAATCTGGTTGTAAGCTTCTCCTCCAGAAATGCTACCTATGTTTACAGTAGGAGCCCAAGGATTTGTGGGTGTACATTCGCCCCACAGCTGCTTTACGGCATCTTGCACATGTTTTGCAAACTCCACAGCAGCTTCTATACTATTCTTGGCTTGCCATGGTCTAGAAGCGTGTCCACCAGCATTCTTAACCATAATATCTACCCACCAAACGCCTTTCTCGTCAGTGCAAACATCCCAATTCCCAGTCCCGCCGTCGGGTAACAGCACGGTTGGAGCATAGTAGCCCTCTTTCTCAATAAGATACCGAGCACCATCTGCACCTCCTTGTTCTTCGTCCGAGGTGATTAGCAGAGCGATTCTTGGTATGGAACCGTCAGATTTACCGCTAAGCTGTAATCTTCTAAAAGCTTCGATCATTGCTACCACAGCTCCTTTCATGTCGCTGGCCCCGCGGCCATATAACTTAGCATCTTGAACATAAGGAGAGAACATTTCCGGATCTGCGGGAACCACATCTATATGTCCGCTGAAAATATAGTCAAACTTATTTCCCCCAGAATTAGCTACTACCAAACTCGGCTTCGAGTTATGAATATATTCCCTAAACTCTACCCCCGGGACATCGCTAAGATAGGCTCTAATTTCGAATAGACATGCAGCTAATGCCTCGGGTTTATCTGAGGTGGATTCAATACTAATAAGCCTCTTTAACAATTCTTCCATGGAAGATATTATCATAGAGAACCAAGATATACAGGGGGATGGACTAATTATTTGGAGCGGCGAACGGGACTCGAACCCGTGACCTCGTCCTTGGCAAGGACGCGTTCTAGCCAACTGAACTACCGCCGCGCTTATAGATTATAACTGAATATTGTTTACTTGGAAATGCTAGCAAATTTAGCCCTCTAGGTTCTGAAGTTGAACCATACCCTCTATTATCTCTGTGCCTCTAGGAATCTGAGCCAACAAAGCCAAGATCGAAGCTAATACTTGCACGTTAGCAACTAAAGGATCTGAGACCTGCTTATATGCCTCTAGATCAAATCTTCCATCTTCGCTGTGAATTGGGAGAGCAGAGTAACTGCTTGCCAGCTGAGCCGCTATATTAGCCTGACGAAGCTGCAACTCAAATAGCTGAGCACTGAGCTCTGAACGCTTCTCGGCATCATTCAAATCACAACTTTCGATTGCTTCTATAAATTGTCTAGCTAGACGAGCATATTGATCAAGATCTTGCGATTCCAAGCCTATGCGTTGCATCAAGCTTTCAATCTCTTGAGCGGTACTGTTAACATCTATTCTTTCTGCGTTATCATCGCTATTAGCCCTTGGCAGAACAACAAGATTATTAAAAGACGTAACCTTTAGAGGCTCTAAG
>CAYXDY010000089.1:0-2802 GCA_964463905.1 uncultured Candidatus Saccharibacteria bacterium | reverse complement strand
TGCACGAACACTGCGTTCTGTGTCAAAAGTTCTCGTTGTCTCAAAAGTTTCTTCTCCTCGTCTCCAGCTAATTCTCCTCCGTCAGTTTGCTCCGTCATAAAGATAGTATCCGAGAGTGCCATACCAAGTTCGTTGATTTGGTTATTCTCTCGGTCATACGCCAGCACCTCTGGTGAAAGGTCTAAGCCAGAGATATGAGATAGCACAGCATCAAGTTTTGATTCAATCGTACCAGAGGACACGATTACATCATCTTCATTTTTCTTCTCAGGAAGCTTGGTATTGGCAAGCTTCATATTCTCCTCGTAATCCTGGTAGTAGGTTTTATTATTAAATTCAGACAAAGGAGTTTGCTTCATCTGCTTCGAAGATTCAAGTCTCCTCTGAAGATATGTTAAATACTTTTTGTCATCAGTAGTATAAAGCTTGGTGACTTCTGATGGGTCGACCTTTTCCTCTTTTTGAGCTTTAGGGTTTTCGACGGCGGTAGTCTTAATTTTCCCGACTTGCTCTGTGTCTGTTGGGATAGTTGGCATCGGTTTTATTATACTACTGTTTTAATATCAATTAAATACTAATCTAGTGTGGATAACCTCAAGCGAAGAAGGACTGGCTGGCCTGCCTCTCATACTGCTCCTTTTCCCATTCATTTGAAAACATCTGACCCTCCCTCCAAACCACAGCCCCTGTACGAATAGCATCAGCAAAGTGGGAATTTGAGTCATGGCGGGCTTGCTTCTTGTATACCCCCAATTTAGCGTCAAACTCGCGCCTATAGTTCCCTAGGGCCTCGTAGAGTGGCTTAGTCCTGGACTCGTCAAAGTAGAAGCGAGAGAAGATATTGCGCGTGCGCTCGATACCGTCATCAAACTCCAACTTCGGTGCCACCACGATATTGAACAGCCCCAGCTCAAAGAGAGTCTGCTTACGGGTAATACCCGTGGACATATCTCTCACCTCAATGTCGTGAGGGAAGATGTGCCTACCGTAAGAATACTTCTTCTCCCTCAAAACATCAACGTAGTGGGAGAGTTTATACCCTCGGTTGAAATAAACATCCACGATTCGAATAGCAGGTCCAACGCTTTGGGTAAAGACAATCACAGTGTAGTCATTCATTCCCAAGTCCCACCAAGTATCAACCACCACCCCGTCCACCACAGGTAGAGGCATAATGCGATTCTGAGAGTAGACCATACTCATTTCGTGTGGGAAGAATGCACCCTCAGTCGTAACACTGAATGCCTCATCGAGTGTGGAAGGATACTGACTGAACATACCGTCTTGGTTGGTCTCTTTTTTCTTTGTATACCACCTCTTCTGACCTTCAGTGAGTTCTATGCCATGAACTTTCTTAAGTTTAGAAAAATATTCCTCCATTTCTCGCGAGAGGACGAAATCTCCGTCCAGTGTATAGCGCTTGTCCATAAACCATGGGAAGAAGAACAATTTGAAGTCGAGTGGGGTCAATTCTCGGCCCTCGTCCTGCTTCTTCTTCGCATCCATGACGAATTGGTAGAAATATCCCTCCCGCCCTTCGGCAGTAGACTCAATTGAAATCATTGCGCCCGCGTGGACCGAGTTAATCGCACCTTCCACAATCTCCTGCGCCTTCTCAGGGTACTTCTGACAGATTTTTCCGAACTCTGAGATGTGTAGATACTGCACAGTGTCAGAACGAGAGGACAGCGCCACTGAAATAACGCTCCCATTCGGGAATGAAAGCTCGTTGGCTGTATTTGTGTCTGGGTCCCCAATATATTTCTTCAACCAAGGGTGCAAATTGTCCCAAGCGAACTTAATTTTCGTCTTGAAAATCTTTTTCATGTCGCGCTCTGTGTGCGCGATGATAGTAGCCGTCTGATTTTCCCCAAATAATATCTGGTCAAGGTAAAGAATCGTGAAAAATGTCGTCACCCCAAGCTGTCGGGCCTTCGGCACAATATTCCAGAACCATAAATTATCAAAAAGATATTCCTGAACCTCATTCATCCTAAACTGCACCTTGCGCCCATGCTCATCTTTCACGAAATAGAGATTATTTATCCTCCAACGAGGGTCACTAAGCTGTGCCTTAATTTCCTCAAGAGAAATACTGTCGCCTGTACTGAGTTCTACTTGTTCTGTCATGGTTGTTTTGCTATCTCCTCCGCCTTAGCCGTCGCTCTCTTCAACAAATCCTGCGGTGTCGTCCCTTGCGGTAAAGTCTTCGGCGACTTAAATACAAGCGCCCGCGCACTCTCCTGCCGTATCAGACCAGTGGCATCAGTATTCGTGCGCACGAACTCAAGAGCTGCCCCCAACATATCTTCTCCTTCACCATCATTACCACCTCCAGCCCCTTTCCTGCGATTAAATTCATCGGGGTACTTTGCCTCAAGAAGCCAGAGAGCAAGTTTATCATCTCCACTGCGCGCCCTCTGTGAAAGCGTCTTCAACATCCCACGCTTATATTCCAAATTTTTTAACTTAAACAATCTGTCGACGGTCTTATTCTTCGCCCTGAGCTGGACAAGCTTTTCGAAATTGTAGTTGACCATGAGGCACGCCTCCTCCTCCGACAATCCCACTATCGAAATCTCATACGACAGGCGCTGGAATAATTCAATATCCTTATCCGAGAACTTCTGCTTCTTAAGCTCCTTGGTGATAGAGTCAATTTCAATAGTGACCTCATCCTTCTGGTGTTGTGCCACTACTGGAGTTTTGGTTTCTGACATACCAACATAATATCATTTTAGTATCAAGTTATACAATGAAAAAGGCGGGGATAAACCCGCCTTCCACCCAGACCGTCCTTGG
>CAYXDY010000088.1:0-2813 GCA_964463905.1 uncultured Candidatus Saccharibacteria bacterium | reverse complement strand
CACCACCGAGGTGGCACATAAGATATCTATCCTACCATCACTGAATTCTTGCATCACTTCTTCTTTCTTCTCCTTACTCATCTTACTGTGGAGTACACCTATCTCGTATTCTTGGAAAATTTCTTTTTTTAATCTCTTAGCTTCTTCTACTGCAGACTTTACATTTAATGCCATTTCACGCTCAGGATCAGGCTCGAAGATTCTCGGACAGATAACATACAGCTGACGACCTGCTTGGAGTTCTTTACGGATTTCTTCATATGTTTCGTCTCTTTTGTTAGGCTTTATTATTTCTGTGATTATTGGTTTACGTCCAGCAGGCATTTCTTCTAATAACGACAAATCTAAATCACCGTATATGGTGAGAGCTAGCGTGCGGGGGATGGGTGTTGCTGTCATCGAGAGTAAATGAGGAGCAATATTGTCTTTGCGGGTTAGCTTCCTCCTCTGGGCTGTGCCAAACCGGTGTTGCTCGTCTATTACTACCAGCGCCAAGTTTTTGAATTTTACTGATTTCTGAATAAGCGCATGTGTGCCTATGAGTATAGGTATCTCGCCATTTGCTACCCATTTCAGAAGTTGAGAGCGCGAAATATTAGTCCAAGATTCTGGATTAACTTTGGACGGAAATTTACGGCAACCACTCCCAGTGATTAGAGCAATGTTGATAGGTAAGTGTTTGAAATATTTAATGAAAGACTCAAAATGCTGAGTCGCTAATATCTCTGTAGGGGCCATATATGCTGTCTGCAAATTGCCGAAAGTCTGACGCTTGCCCGCTAGTTCTGGTCTGGTGTTCTGCGCGACATACGCTGCAGTGGCGGCTACCGCTGTCTTCCCAGAACCAACGTCTCCCTCGAGAAGCCGAGACATTGGGTAAGTGCGACCCATATCTTCCAATATTGTTTTAATGGCTCGGTGCTGGGAGTTGGTGGGTTCGAAAGGGAACCTTTTCAAGAAATTCTCAACATCTTCTTTTTCAGGTTTAATTATAAAAGATTTATTTTTCTTATATTCATATTTGTCATGCTGACGCTCGAGCTGGATGCAAAAGACTTCTTCGAAAGCAAATCTTTTTTTGGCACTTTCGGCATCACCTTTTTTCTTGGGTTTGTGTATCCAGACCAATGCAGTCTTTAGGGAAGGGAGGCTGTACTTCTTTAGTATATCTCCTGGAATATAATCCTCTATGTTGTCTAAGGTTTTATCTTTTAAGACTTTCTCTATAGCGTGGTAGAACCATTTGCTGGTGACACCCTTTGTCTCATTGTATATAGGATAAGAGAAACCCATGTTATCTAATCCACTTTTAGCGAAGAGGTTATCGTGCGAGTCGATGGGCATATTCGGAAGCTTTTCAAACTCTGGATTGGCTAGGTAGATGCCTCCCTGTTTGCCTTCGGTGACCTTGCCGGTGAGTTTTGCACTCTCTCCATTCTTCAACATCTTGGCAAGGTAGGCTTGGTTGAACCAAATAATTTTAATACTTCCTGATAGGTCCGTGGCTACGCCTTCAGCCATAGGTATGTGTGAGCGGAAGCCTTTTTTGGTTTTGAGTGCCGAAACTTGAGCGTAAATTGTGGCCGTGTCACCAGCAACTAAGTCACTTATCTTCTTAACCTCACTTATGTAGCTGTAGCGGACGGGGAAGTGGAATAGTAAATCAGAGACAGAAAAAATATTGAGCCTTCTCAGGGCTTTTCTTTGGTCTGTATCTAATCTGAATTTTTCTTCTATTTTGTCACTTAAAAGCACTTATATATTATAAGGTTTTCTATACCTTTTTACTATTAGACTAATTATGCACATTGACAAGTATACCCCCCGGGGGGTATACTTAAGTTATGAATAAAGATAAACAAAAAATCATTCGCCGGCTGAAGATATTAGAAGGCCAGGTGAGAGGCTTGCAGAAGCTGATAGACAACGATACTTATTGTATTGATGTCATTACTCAAACTTCGGCTCTCAAGCAAGGACTTTCTAATATTGAGGATTTGTTGTTAGAGGGGCACTTGGGGCATTGCGTTATTAATCAAATTAAAAAAGGGGAGAGTGGTAAGGCAATTAATGAAATACTAAAAGTTTATAAATTAAAGAGAAAATAATTCGACAAGCTCACTATAAATAATATGAATAATTATAAAATCTACAAAGTTAAAGGAATGCATTGTGCTTCATGCGCATCTATCATCGAGCGGACAGTGAGTAAGATGGATGGGGTAGAAGAAATTAGTGTGAACCCAGGCACTGAGAATGTTAAAATAGCTTTTAATGAAATTAAAACTAGTATTGGAGATTTTAATAAAAAGTTAGAACCACTCGGCTATTCTATTGAAGAAAGTGATACTAAAATAGAATCAAAAAGGAAAGACAGTAAACAAGCTGAACTGGCTCAAATGAAATCTCAACTTAAAGTAGGTATACCGATTGCTATATTTAGCATCTTAGTTATGACATGGGAGATTCTTTCGAAGTACGACATCCTGCCGATGATGAATTCCACTACTAGTACTTTCGTTCATCATTTAATGCCACTACTCGCGACTTATATTCTCTTCGTGATAGGTAAGCCCTATCTATTAGGGTTTTATAGATTTCTTCGTTATGGCAAGGCTAATATGGATACCTTAATAGGCATGGGTACATTAACAGCTTATCTATATAGTTTTGCTGTTACGGCCCTTGAAGATATGTTTCGTCCTTTTATAAATGTAGATATTAATTATTACGACGTAACAATTATAGTTATTACTTTTGTGGCTTTAGGTAAATATTTAGAAACTCGCTCTAAGATTAAAACAGGCGATGCT
>CAYXDY010000087.1:0-2980 GCA_964463905.1 uncultured Candidatus Saccharibacteria bacterium | reverse complement strand
ACTGAAGAAGAGGTAAAAACAGCTGAAGGTTCAATGGATGAAATACAGCAAGAAGATTCCAGAGTAAGAGAGAAAGCATTCGAATCACTTTCACCTTTAGCTAAGGAAATTTCAGAGACGTTCACTGTGGTAGAAATGAATGATCTTATAGTAGATTTTAAATATAAAGGTGTTCCGATTCGCTATTATGTTGATCGTGATAAAATAGCTGTGGGTGGTAACGGCCAAACATTTTTCGACGCTGAATTTAGCAAGGGAACAGAAAAAGGCAATGCTTTGGTAGAAAAATTTCAGATGCCAGTAATGGAATTGGTTACTTTTGAAAGCGAAATGGAAAATGTAAATAAGAAAGAAAGAAAGGAGGTTGAGAATGAGTTTTTCGATAGATTAATGGCTGATTAGTATTCTTTTCTTTATTTGGGTTAAACTAACAAAGGCACAACGCACTCCCTTGTCAGGGCTTGTTGAGTATTAATTGTTGCAATTTAAAGGTTTTTATTATATAGTGTGTCAAACGCACTAGGCGTTTTTTTAATACTTAATTTATAAATATAGACATATGGAAAGAGACTATCCGTTAGAAAAAGTTAGAAATTTTGGAATCATTGCCCACATTGATGCAGGTAAGACTACCACGACTGAACGTGTGCTTTTTTATACCGGTGTCTCCCATAAAATCGGAGAAGTTCACGACGGAGAGACCACTACAGACTGGATGGAGCAGGAGAGAGAGCGCGGTATCACCATTACTTCCGCTGCGGTAACTTGCTTCTGGACTCCCACATATGATTTGAAAAACAAGAATCTTAAACACAGATTCAACATCATCGACACCCCGGGACACATCGACTTCACTGTGGAGGTGAAGCGTTCTCTTCGCGTGCTCGACGGCGCAGTAGTTGTCTTCGACGGTGTGGCTGGAGTAGAGCCTCAATCTGAGACCAACTGGAGATATGCCGACGAAGCTATGGTTCCTAGAATCTGCTTCATCAACAAGCTAGACCGAACTGGTGCATCATTCGAGCATTCATACGCGACTATCCTAGACAGATTAAGTAAGAAGGCTGTACGCGTACAGATACCAATAGGGCTTGAAGACAACTTTGAGGGAGTAGTGGACCTACTTAAAATGAAGGCATATTACTTCGAGGGTGACATGGGTAATAACGTGATAGAAAAAGACATCCCTGAAAATATGATGGAAGACGCAAAGAGATATCATTCTGAGCTTGTAGAGAAGATTGTGGAGACTGATGATGCCATGATGACTGAGTATCTAGAAGGCATGGTGCCATCTATTGAGGTGCTCAAGAAGACACTAAGAAAAGCTGTCATTGAGAACAAAATCTTCCCAGTATTTGCAGGATCTGCTCTTAAGAACAAGGGAGTACAGTTAGTCCTCGACGCAGTGGTGGACTACCTTCCAGCTCCAACTGACATTCCAGCTATTAAAGGAGTTAATCCTGACACAGAAGAGCCTGCAGAGAGACATGCATCTGACGCAGAGCCTTTCTCAGCGCTTGCATTCAAAATCGCAACTGACCCATTCGTAGGACAGATTATTTTCTTCCGTGTTTATTCCGGAAGACTTACAGCTGGTTCTTACGTCTACAACCCTCGCACCAGAAATAAAGAAAGAATCGGACGTATCCTCCGAATGCATGCGAACGACCGAGAAGAAGTGAAGGAAGTTTTCGCTGGAGAAATTGCAGCAGCGGTGGGTCTTAAGGACACCATTACTTCTGATACTCTCTGTGACGAAAACTCACCAATCATCCTAGACCGTATCGTATTCCCAGAGCCTGTCATCTCTCTACGTATTGAGCCGAAGACAAAGGCAGACCAGGAGAAAATGGGTATGGCACTCAACAGACTTGCTCAAGAAGACCCAACCTTCAAAGTATCAACCGATCAGGAAACAGGTGAGACAATTATCGCCGGAATGGGAGAGCTTCATCTTGAAATAATCGTGGACCGCATGAAGAGAGAGTTTGCTGTGGAAGCAAATGTCGGTAAGCCACAGGTTGCCTACAGAGAAACAATTAATGGAAACGCAGAAGTAGAAGGCAAATACATCAAGCAGTCTGGAGGTAGAGGAAACTACGGTCACGTCAAGATTAAGGTCAAGCCAATGGAAATGCTTACCAAGGAAGAAATAGCCGACCTGCCTAAGAGCATTAAGCGTTCTGAAGGTTTTGAATTCATAAATACAATTAAAGGAGGTGTTATCCCGCAAGAATATATTCCTGCCTGTGAAAAAGGATTTAAAGAAGGACTTGATAGAGGTATCTTGGCTGGATTCAAAATGGTTAATGTTTCTGTGGAGCTATGGGATGGAAGTTACCACGAAGTGGACTCCAACGAAATGGCTTTCAAAATCGCTGCATCTATGGCTATCCAAGACGCTTGTAGACAAGCACGACCTGTCATCCTAGAGCCAATGATGAAGGTGGAGGTGGTAACTCCAGACAAGTTCATGGGAGATGTTACAGGAGGCCTTTCATCTAAGCGTGGACTCATCGAAGGCATGGAAGACCGAGGTATGAACAAGGCTATCAAAGCCGTGGTTCCTCTATCTGAAATGTTCGGATACATGACCGGCCTTCGCTCTATGACCGAAGGACGTGCATCATTCACAATGGAATTCTTCCGTTACGACATCGTTCCACAAAACGTTGCTGATACCATTATCGCAGCTCGTAAGTAATACTCCAAAAACCACCTGAGAGGGTGGTTTTTTCGGTTTTAGGTGTTATCATATTATTATGATTACAAAAATTATACAGATTTCTTTTTAGGTTTTTATAGTTTTATTATTTTTTGTTTCCGATTCGTCAAATCTCATTATCCCCGCGGTATTTCTTGTCTCTGGTTTAGTTTGTGTTTTATTCTCTTGGTATTATCTTGTGATGGATGATAAGCAAACAGATGCTCGTATGGTTAAAGCGATGGCCTCTGTTTCTGCAATTATTTTATTAGG
>CAYXDY010000086.1:0-2991 GCA_964463905.1 uncultured Candidatus Saccharibacteria bacterium | reverse complement strand
TCCTCTTTGTTTAGGATTCTTGAGAATGTTTTCTAGGCTTTGTAATTGGTCAGCGAAGGAGATGACTTGCTTGTTGGTCTCGTCCAATCTAGTTAATCTTTCAGTTACGTCTCTGATTATCTTATTAGATTCACTTGAGTGGAACTTTAAGCTCTCATTGACCTGCTTGTGGCCCTCGCCAATCTTGCTGTCTACGGTGCGAGAGAGTTCGTTGAGCTGAGCTAGTATCAATTGCAGACCGGTGTCATTTTGCGGTCCAGCATTTTTCTTCTGCAATGCAACATAATATATAATGCCTACGAGTAGTCCTATAATTAACAATATTTCTATATTATCCATATTATTTTCCTAAGTGATGTTTAAGTGTATAAATCCAGTCTTCGTCGGGGCCGTCGCCGTTTAATTTCTGAGCCAGCATCCATTCTAAGTATCCTTTGTCGAGCTTGAGCACTTCTTCTACTTTCTTGCCTGTGTATTTACCAAAATTAAATGTGCGTAGGAGGGAAGGGTGGCTCGAGATTTCTATCATTTTATTTATTGCCTCCTCCTCAGTGAGGTTGTCTGTCTCCATCATCTTCTTAAGTAGTCTCTCAAACAATTTTTCGAGAACCATCACATCACCTAGAGCATCGTGAGCTGTGCCCTCAACTTCTATCTCGAGCAAGTATCTTAAGTATTGGAGATTGTATCTCTCTATCTTGCCTTCACTATCTAAGTGTCTCGCAACTCGAAGTGTACAAATAAATGCAGTGGGCATTATGCCTTCTTGTTTGATTATCATCAGATCAAAGGTGGCATTATGAGCTACCACTACTTTATCCTTAGCTTCAAATAATTCTTTTATTTTTTTAAAGTCAGGTGTTTCTTGGAATTTTGGCTTACCCTCTACCATCTTGTTGGATATGTGATGTACAGCTGAAGCTTCTGGGGGGATTTTCTTACCTGGGTTGTATATTCCTACGAATGATTCATCACCTATTTTATAAGCTATCTGGCAAAGCACATCTTTCTCAGTGTTGCCGGTAGTCTCTGTATCAAAAAATATAAGCTTTTGCATTCGCGTATTTTAGCACAATTTGGTATTATTAAAAATATGCTACACGAACAAATCAAATCTGGAATTAAAGAAGCAATGCTCGCCAAAGACGCACTCAAGCTTAAAGCATTTCGTGCTATGTCGGCGGCATTTACATATGAATTGGGGGTGAAAGGTAAGACTCCGCAAGACATGCTCACAGACGATGAAGCGCTTGCTGTTATCACTAAGCTAGCTAAACAAAGAAAAGACTCCATAGACCAATTCAAGAAAGGCGGACGTGAAGACTTGGTGGCCGAAGAAGAAGCGGAGCTTAGCATACTCGAGACATATCTCCCTAAGATGATGGACCGTGCAGAAGTAGAGAGTATTGCGAAAAAGAAGAAAGAAGAGCTCGGAGTTACAGATGCAAGCAAAAAGGGTGTACTCATGTCTGCATTAATGAAAGACCTGAAGGGTAAAGCCGATGGAATGGTGGTAAAAGAGGTCGTGGATGCACTCTTTGCTTAAGTTTCGTTACTAATATGGATGTCTTACACCTCTTAACAAGCTTAGTAGAAAATCATCAAATCTGGGCTTATGCCATAATGTTCTTCGGGGTAATTGTAGAAGGAGAAGTTATAGGTATATCATCAGGTATACTGGTTCAGCTTGGTGCTCTTTCTTTCCCTGTTGCCGTTGTTTGTATTTTCTTCGGTGGTCTTCTTAAGACTTTACTCGGATACAGGCTTGGTACATTCCTAAACAAAAGATTTAATAGTAATAAATTTTTTATGTATGTAGAGAAGAAGGTTGACAGTGTGGTGCCTAAATTTAAGGAAAAGCCATTCTGGTCTATATTTATCTCCAAGTTTATAATAGGCGCCAACCATTTGGTTATACTATACTCTGGGTACGAAGGGGTAGATTATCGCAAGTATCTCAAGGCCGAAATTCTAGCCACAGCCATCTGGGCTCCAATAGTTCTTTCATTAGGATACTTTTTCAGTTATACTGCGCTTCAGATAAGTAGAGACATCTGGCAGTTTTCAATGATAGTCTTGGTTTTGTTTATCTTGTTTGTGGTTTTCGACAAGGTTGCTGGAGAGCTTTATGAATTTTTCGAAGAATATAAAAATGGAAAGAAAAATTAACAAATTAATAACACATAATGGGTCATTTCACACAGACGATGTCTTCGCATCTGCTGTCTTTGCTCTTTTGTTTGAAAAGAGGAATGAAGAGTTCGAGATTATTCGCACTCGAGACGAGGATGTTATAGCAAATGGGGACTATGTGTACGATGTGGGTGGTGTATACAACGAGGAAAATAACAGATTTGATCACCATCAAATAGGAGGAGCTGGAGGTAGAAATAATGGCATTGAATACGCTTCTCTAGGTTTGGTTTGGAAGAAGTTCGGCAAGGAGATATGTGATAGTGGTAAGGTGGCGGATATTATAGATAAGCGTCTGTGTGCTCCTGTGGATGCTTGGGACAATGGAGTAGATTTAGTGAAAAGTATCCACGAGACGACACCATACTTTCTTCAATATATTTTCTTTTCTATGCACCCGACTTGGAGAGAAGAAGATGTAGACATTGATGAGGTTTTTGGAAAGGCAGTAGAACTGGCAACAGAAATACTAAAGCGAGAAATAGTCCAAGCGTACGATATGGTCTTGGCTGAAACAGAAGTTGAGGCTATATATGAAAATACTACCGACAAAAGAATTATTATCTTAGACAAGAATTATCCATTTGAATTTATTTTATTTAATCATCCGGAGCCTATATACGCTATATATCCTCGTAAGACTGGAGGCTCTTGGGGGGTTAAGGCAATTAGGTCAGACTTAAAGACTTTTAATAACAGAAAAGATTTACCAGAAGCTTGGGCAGGTAAAAAAGGAGCAGAACTTCAGGGGCTGACGGGAGTATCAGACGCTATCTTTTGTCACAAGACACGATATAT
>CAYXDY010000085.1:0-3019 GCA_964463905.1 uncultured Candidatus Saccharibacteria bacterium | reverse complement strand
CAAGGTCATCCTCACAGAGAATATATGCCATGGCTGGAGACTTCTTCAGGGCCACTCGGAAGTGGCTTGTCGCAAGGATGTGGTATGGCTCTGGCTGATGTGATGGACGGCAATGACAAGACACGCTACATATACACTCTTATTTCTGATGGCGAGCTCAATGAAGGTAACTCTTGGGAGGCATTAATGCTTGCTGGTAAATATAAACTCAAGAATTTAATTGTAATTATAGATCGCAACAACATTCAGATAGAAGGAGTCACTGAAGATGTGATGCCACTCGAGCCACTCGCAGACAAGATGCGCGCTTTCAACTGGCATGTCATTGAAGTATCCGGCCATGATTTCAAAGCTATGCATGAAGCTATAGAGCAGGCCCAAGCGAGTGCTCAGCCAGCAATGATTATCGCTCACACTATTCCAGGTAAGGGTGTGTCTTTTATGGAGAAGGATTACAAGTGGCACGGTAAGCCACCAACTCCTGAAGAAGGAGAGAGGGCATTAGCAGAATTAAGGGCTTCTAGAACCTAGAACCTATCACCTAGAAACTAATCTTATGTTAAACCCAAAATTAAAACTTAATCCGAAATTATTTAACCCCGACGTAGAGCAAGCACCTATTCGTAAGGGCTTCGGCCAGGGCTTGCTCGCTGCTGGTGAGCAGAATAAGAACGTGGTAGCCCTTTCTGCCGACCTCACTGAGAGTACCCAGATGCATCTTTTTGCAGAGAAATTTCCCGAGCGTTTCATTCAGGTGGGAGTAGCGGAGCAGAATTTGGTTACAGTATCTTCTGGTCTTGCTGCTATGGGTAAGATTCCTTTTTGTTCTTCTTATGCAATGTTTTCTCCAGGTAGGAACTGGGAGCAGATACGGACCACTATCGCTTACAATGATCGCAAGGTTATAGTCGTCGGCTCACACGCTGGCATATCTGTTGGTCCAGATGGAGGCACTCACCAAGCGCTTGAAGATATGGCTATTATGCGAGTGCTTCCAAACATGGATGTGATTTCGCCTTCGGACGCAATAGAAGCCAAGAAAGCCACCATTGATCTAGCTCTTAATAAAGAGAACAAGAGACCAGCATATCTTCGGCTTGCTCGCGAGAAGACTCCAATAATAACCACAGAAGAGACTCCGTATGTTGCTGGTAAGGCACAAATGTTTTGGATTCCAGATGCTGGGATGGCCCAAGTTGGTATAATAGTTACCGGCGGACTTACATATAATGCGCTTTTAGCAGCGAAGGAATTAGAACAAGAGGGTATAAAAACCAAAGTTCTGAATATGGCTTCAATCAAGCCCTTAGATAAGGAAGCAATAATATCTCTAGCGAAAGAAGCTAAAGCAATAGTCACTGTAGAAGAGCATCAGGTAATGGGAGGCATGGGTTCTGCTGTGGCGGAGGTGCTAGCACGAGAATACCCAATACCGATGGAGTTCGTGGGCGTAGATGACCAATATGGCCAGTCAGGTTCTCCTCTCGAACTTATTGAATACTACAAAATGGGTAAAGATTCTATTAAGGAGTCTGTGAAGAGGGTTTTAGGGAGGAAATGACCTCACCCTAGCCCTCTCCTTGTGAAGGAGAGGGTGACGGCCTCATCCCGACCTTCTCCTTGCGAAGGAGAAGGGAGAAAATACAAAAATGCTAATGTTGCATAATATAGAAAAGTTAAAAGAAAGGAGAAGAGAGCTACGTCAAAAATCGACTTCGGAAGAAAATTTACTCTGGTCGAAAATAAGAGACAACCAACTTGGACATAAATTTAAAAGGCAGCACAGTATTGGTGGGTACATTCTGGATTTTTATTGTTCAGAATATAAACTAATTATTGAAATTGACGGTCCCATTCATGATAATTTAGAAGCGAGAGGATATGATAAAATACGAGATACATATTTTAAAGAGCTAGGCTATCTGACTATTAGATTTTTGAATAGTGAAATAGAAACCAAGCTCGATAAAGTTATTGCTATTATAAAAGCTCACCTAAAAAGCAAAAAATAAATGAAGCTAATGAATTCAAAAGATGTTGTCGAGGTTTACCAAAATTTAGAAAATCTTGGTATTAAAATCTGGATTGATGGAGGCTGGAGCGTCGATGCTCTTTTGGGTCAGGAAACACGCCCACATCTAGATTTAGACATCGCTATCCAATATAAGGACCTATTAAAATTTCGCGACTATCTAGAATCACAAGGATATAAAGAAATAGAACGGGATGAAGATAAAAAGTGGAATTTTGTTTTAGGAGATGATAAGGGTCATGAAATTGATGTACACGCTTTTACCTTTGACGACAAAGGTCACGTCGTGGAGGGAATCGAGTATCCGGACGATTCACTAACAGGCAGTGGAATAATAAATGGTAACAAAGTTAGATGTATTTCTCCTGAATACATGGTTAAATTTATTTCTCCCTGGTTGTATAAACTTAGAGATAAAAATTTTAAAGATATTACAGCCTTATGCGAAAAATTCGGAATAGAATATCCTAAAGAATATTTGGAATTTTTCCCTCGCCTTCACAAGGAGAGGGGTAGGGGTGAGGTCTAAATTTTTCTTGCTTTATATTCTGCAGGTGCAGCCGCGAGATATTCTTCAAGCTTGGCTCTGGACAACAGGCCTCTTTGGGCGCCGAGATCGTGGACTACAGACATAGAGTTTATAGGGCCCCAAGATAGAGCCTCTACAGGAGTCATACCTAGGGCGAGAGCTGCGGTGAAGGTAGAAGCGAAAGCGTCACCAGCTCCGGTGCGGTCTTCAGGCTTGGCCATATCTGGATACATAGGTATATGGTAGAGCTCGTTTTCGTGATACAAATACGCACCTTTCGGTCCATCACTTATAGATACTATTTTCGGTCCTAATTTTCTAATACCTTCAGATAGAACTTTCAAATCTCGACTTTCCTCGTTTAATATTCTTTGCGCTTCTTCCACATTACAGAAGAAGACTTCAGTATGAGCATAAATATCTTTAAGTTGCTCCGCGCCGAGCTTCATCTGGAAGGT
>CAYXDY010000084.1:0-3096 GCA_964463905.1 uncultured Candidatus Saccharibacteria bacterium | reverse complement strand
TGGATACAAAAGTAAAAGTTTTTATTTCAGTTGTCGGAATATTAATATTAGGAGTATTAGTTACTGTTATGGTTCGCGGTACAGGTCCTAGTGAGGCACGAGCAGGAGAGTATGATGCCTTGGCGCAATGCATAACAGACAAAGGGGCCGTATTTTATGGAGCTTTCTGGTGTCCGTATTGTAATTCTCAGAAAAAGCTTTTCGGTACATCACAGAGATTACTTCCGTATGTTGAGTGCTCTACTCCAAACGGACAAGCACAGACCCAAGCGTGTCTTGATAAAGGTATCTCAAGCTACCCTACTTGGGAGTTTGCTGACGGCTCTAGATTAAATGGACAGATTTCCCTTGAAGCTTTAGCTGATAAGACAGAGTGCGAGGTTTCCCCTGTGAATGTCGAAGTTGAAGCAATAACATTAGAGGCAGAGTCTAGTCAATAATATGGATTACGAGCAAATAAAAAACCTTAATATTTTTTTGGGCTATGGAGCCATAGCTCTGCAGATTGCTTCTGTGGCTGTCTTAGTTCTCCTTTTGCTTAGATTGAAGGATAATTTTATTTTAAATTTTATCCATAAACATTACGTACTTTTGAGTTTCTTGATGGCTTTTTCCGCATCAGCTTTCTCTTTAGTGTACTCTGAGATAGTGGGCTGGGTTCCGTGTTATCTGTGTTGGTATGCGCGAGTGTTTATGCTGCCTCTTGTCTTCCTCTTCGGTGGAGCATTGTATTACAAGGACAGATTGATTTCTCGTTATGCATGGCTCTTACTCATCCCAGCTATGTTGTTGGCTCTATACCACAATTTTAGATATTATTTGGTAGATAATGCTGATAAACCATGTGATGCTTCTGGTATATCTTGTTATCAGCAGTTGGTGCATGAATTTGGTGGCTATATATCTATCCCAATGCTTTCGCTAACCAGTATTGTAGCCATAGCTGTGATTTTGTTGGTTGTTAAGTTTTATAAGAATAAAGCAATTATTAATTAATTGAAGATAATATGATTGGACAGGAGACAAGTAAAGAGGTGAAAGATCGTGCTTTTGGATATATGGCAGGAGCCTTCGGATTGGTTGCTGGTTTGGCATGGAATGATGCAATTAAAGCCCTGATTGATTTATTGTTTCCAGTAGACAAGTCCAGTGTTTGGATTAAATTTATTTACGCTGTGCTTATTACAATATTAGTAGTTGTTGTCACGAAGTATATGTTTAGGACTTCGGACGATATTAAGAATAAATAAATATGAAACAAAATAGCATAATCTTATTATTTTTTATTTTAGTGATATTAGGAGTCTGGTATATGTTCAGTAAATCAGGACAAGAAATCAACGATATAGATTTATCGCAGTATGGTGAAGAAGTAAAAGAAGAGATGAGTTTTCCTCCTATGGTACCCAAAGAGGAAAGTAAGCCAATTAACAATAATAATATAAATAAAACCATGAACATCACACTACATACAAATAAAGGAGATATCACATTAGAATTGTTTGCTGATAGGGTGCCCAACACCGTTGCTAATTTTGCTAAGCTCGCGAGCGAAGGTTTTTATAATGGAGTTAAGTTCCACCGAGTTATAGCTGGGTTTATGATTCAAGGAGGAGACCCATTATCAAAAGATGATTCGCAAATGAGTGCTTGGGGTACTGGTGGTCCAGGATACAAGTTTAATGACGAGATAACTCCAGATAATAAAAATGATATTGGTACTATCTCTATGGCTAATGCTGGCCCAAATACTAATGGTAGCCAGTTCTTTATCAATACCGCCAATAATAATTTCCTAGATTCTAAGCACACTGTCTTCGGCAAGGTGACGTCAGGTATGGATGTAGTGGAGGCCATAGAAAATACTCCCGTTGGAGCAAATGACAGGCCTGTGTCCCCAGTTATTATAGAAAGAGTAACTGTAAAATAAAAGAATATAATGAGAATATTTGTTCACTATTTAAAGAAGTATTGGAAACTTTGCCTTTTGACGCTTGGTTTGGCTAGCATCAACCAAATATTCTCATTACTCGACCCTTACATATTTAAGTTTATTGTAGATGATTATGTAACCAAACCAGAACTCTACACTAGAAGCGAGTTTATGACCGGAGTTTCCTTGCTTTTACTGGCCACTGTCGGTGTAGCCTTTATATCACGCGTAGCTAAGAACTTCCAAGACTATTATTTAAATGGTGTTGCCCAGAGAGTCGGAGCAGATTTGTATCGAGATGGAGTGGCACACACTCTTTCATTACCTTATGGCATATTCGAAGATGAACGAAGTGGTGAGACCCTAGGAAAATTAGAAAAAGCACGCACCGACACCGAGAAGCTTATTGCGGTCCTTGTTAATATTCTGTTTGTATCATTAATAGGATTTATTTTCGTGGCAATTTATGCAGTTAATATATATTGGGGGATTGCCGTGGCTTTCTTCGGAGCTATACCTGTTATCGCAGGTCTTAGTTTAATTCTTTCTAAGAAGATAAAAGAAATTCAGAAAGTTATTGTGTCTGAGACCACTGCACTGGCAGGCTCGACCACTGAAAGCCTGCGTAACATAGAGCTGGTAAAAAGCTTAGGATTAGAGAAACAAGAAATAGACAGGTTAAATACTACTACTGAAAAAATATTAAAATTAGAACTTAAAAAACTCAGATATCTTAGAAGTTTGTCTTTTGTGCAAGGGACAGCAATTAATCTTGTTCGAACCTTGATAATGCTTTTCATGTTGTATCTTGTTTATGTAGGAATACTTACCTTTGGGGAATTCTTCGCTTTGCTTTTTTATTCTTTCTTCGTGTTTGGGCCTCTGCAAGAGTTGGGTGCAGTTATTAATACTTATCGTGAAGCCGAAGCTTCTCTGGCTAATTTTGAAAAATTAATGAACACTGAGCGGGAGGTGGAAGTGACTTCACCAAAAAAATTAGAAATTATAGAGAATGTGTCGTTTCAGGATGTGTCTTTTGGCTACAACCAAAGCCAAGAGCTGGCATTAGAAGGTGTTTCATATTGCGTAGCTCGTGGAGGGACGGTAGCCTTCGTGGGTCCATCTGGTTCGGGCAAGACTTCTCTGGTGAAGCTACTTGTGGG
>CAYXDY010000083.1:0-3199 GCA_964463905.1 uncultured Candidatus Saccharibacteria bacterium | reverse complement strand
TTGTCTGAGAATGCTGAGTACCACCAGACCCGCGAAGACCAAGGCAAGCTAGAAGAGCGCATCGCTAAGATCGAGCAGATACTCCAGACATCTGAGGTGGTGAGTGGTGGCGGTGGAGACATAGTAGAGATAGGTAGTAAGGTCACTGTAGCTAAAGAAGGTACTAAAGATGAAAAGAATTATGTTATAGTAGGAAGTGAGGAGGCTGACATGGCTGTTGGGAAAATCTCCAACCGTTCACCGTTTGGTGAGGCTCTCTTCGGAAAGAAGAAAGGAGACAAGGTTTCCTTTGAGACTCCCAATGGCGTCGTCCATTACAAAATAATTAGCGTCTCTTAATTTTAATTATAAATGTCTTCAATTGATGAAATCCGAGGACTAAGAATAAAGAAGCTTGAAATTCTTCGCGAGAAGGGTATCAATCCTTACCCGGCTAAAGTGCCGAGGGATTTTGACATTGCAGTATTGAAAGCAAATTTTTCCGAAAGGGAGCAAGTGGGCACTCCAGTGTCTGTATCTGGCAGAATAATGGCTATTCGTGGTCAGGGTGCTATACAGTTCGTGGTCCTCTTTGACGGTACAGAGAAAATCCAAGTAATAATAAAGAAGGACTCACTTACAGAAGAAATATTCAGCCTTTTCGGCGAGACTGTAGACATAGGCGACTTCATATCTGTAACTGGCGTGCCTGTGCTCTCTAAGACAGGCGAGCAGTCTATAATGATGTCTTCTTGGGTTATGGCTTCTAAGTCACTGCTACCTCTTCCGGAGAAGTGGCATGGCTTAGTAGACGTAGAAGAGAGATTCCGCAAGCGATACTTGGATATGCTGATGAACGAAGAACTCAGAGATCTCTTAATTAAGAAGTCTAAATTCTGGGATGCGACTCGCGAGTTTATGAAGAGCAAAGGCTTTCTCGAAGTGGAGACTCCGACTCTAGAAACTACTACTGGCGGCGCCGAAGCGACACCATTTAAGACTCATCACAATGACTACGACCTAGACGTATACCTCCGCATATCTATCGGCGAGCTGTGGCAGAAGAGATTAATGGCTGGGGGATTCTCTAAGACATTTGAAATAGGGCGGGCTTACCGCAACGAGGGTACCAGCCCAGAGCACGCACAAGAATTTACCAATATGGAATTCTATTGGTCATTTGCCGACTTCAACGATGGTATGGCTTTGGTGCGTGAGATGTATATAGATATCGCCAACAAAGTTTTCGGTAAGACCGAATTCACTTCCAAGGGCTACACATTTGACCTAGCGTCCGAGTGGCCGAAGATTGATTATGCGGAGGAGATAAAGAAGCAGACTAATATAGATATCCATACAGCGAGCGAGGCCGATATGGAGACTAAGCTTAAAGAGCTTGGTGTAGTCTACGATGGTAATAACAAAGAAAGACTTATGGATACGTTATGGAAATTCTGCCGTAAGAATATTGCCGGACCAGCATTCCTTATTAATCATCCTACACTTGTGGCTCCACTTGCTAAAAGTAATACGGATGGCAAGACAGTCCAGAGATTTCAGCCGATATTTGCAGGGAGTGAAGTAGGGAATGGCTACTCAGAATTAAACGACCCACTAGATCAGCGAGCTCGCTTTGAAGTTCAACAGAAACTTATAGATAAGGGCGACACTGAGGCCATGATGGCAGACTTCGAATTCGTAGAGATGCTTGAGCACGGTATGCCACCTACTTGCGGCTTCGGTTTCGGCGAGAGAATGTTTGCGATACTTACTGATAAGCCTCTTCGCGAGCTACAAGCTTTTCCATTAATGAAACCTAAGGCAGAATAAATATATTGGGTAAAAATAGCGATGGGCGACACCAAATTTCGGTGTCGCCCTTTTGCGATTAGTGCTGTTGGCGATTGCGGAGATTGTGCTCCGCTACCGCAGATTGTGACAGGTGGAAGGCGTCGGCGCTGGAATTTCCAGAGCCAGGTAGCCCTTGAACGAATTCGCGAACAGGTTTTCCGGCCCAAGCGACCACTTTCGGCGGCGACTTGAGTTCGCTTGTGTCTGCAATCAGCCCCAGCGCACTAACGATGAGGCTATCAACCAGATCTTCGATGCTCTTCGGCTTCATGCGACCCCCTGAAAACGGAAACAACAGGAACGAATTACTTACAAAGAACTATACCACTGTATTAATATTTGTCCACTTTGTTATCAACAATCAAATGAAATATAACTTGCGGAAGCCGGGCTTCCGCAATAAAATGTAAGCATGTCACAGAGAAGCACACCTTTCATAGAAGGTGAGTATTATCACATCTATAGCAGAGGCAACAGTAAACAAAATATATTTCTAGATGATCATGACAGAGATCGTTTTTTAAAATTGCTATATCTGTGCAATTCTTCCTTTCGAGTAGATTTCAGGGAAGATATAGTGAGAAATAAAATAGAAGCATGGGAATTCGAAAGAGGAGAGAGAATAGTTTCAATAGGAGTATGGGTGCTTATGCCGAACCACTTTCACATTTACATCACTATACCTCATATTCTGCGGAAGCCGGGCTTGCGCGGAAATGGGGTTACTGAATTTATGCATAAGCTTTTAACTTCATATTCTAAATATTTCAATAAAAAATATGCTCGTACTGGCGGTTTGTTTGAGGGGAGATTTCAAGCTGTTCATGTAATAAGCGACCCACAAGCTAAATATAATTTCTCATATATGCATTTAAATCCAGTAAAGTTTATTGAGAGCAACTGGAAAGAAGAAGGAATTAAGGATTGGAAGAAAGTAAGAGTTTTTCTAGATACTTACAAATGGTCCAGTTATCATGATCACAGAAAAATTGTACGCCCGGAAAACAAGATTCTAAATCTAGAAGATTTTCCTTCGTATTTTAACGATATCAAAAATTTTGATGCTGAAATAAATGATTGGCTTACTTACTATAAGGAATTATAATTCTGCGGAAGCCCGGCTTCCGCAGAATGAGATATTAAAAATAGCGAAGCCCCGTATGCGGAGCATCGGGGCGTTTTTTTTGATTTACATATTTCCTCCCACCGGTTTACATTCACAGTGGGTAGGGTCATTTATCCTCACTCTTTTTCTTTTTATAGCGATGAAGCTGAAAGAGAAGAATAAACGCAAATACACATCCTGGTGTGTAAGCTGTTGCCATGAACCAGTCCGGCTTGGTCCATGCATAAGCAGTCCACAGCGTAT
>CAYXDY010000082.1:0-3213 GCA_964463905.1 uncultured Candidatus Saccharibacteria bacterium | reverse complement strand
CCCTAGAGACAAGCTTGGTAAGGTCTTCTAGTGAAGCCGGTTTGTCTTCTGCCTTATTATTTTCTACAAAAGTCTTCACTCCGTCTTTCAATATTATTTTCTCTGTCTCATCTGCAGATAGCCTGTCGAAATTGTCTCCTATGTCAGCGACGATATGCGATAGCTCCTGCCCTCCTCCAGAATAGGATTGAAGTGAGTAAGACACAGTGCAATATCTCTTGGCTCGAGTGAGAGCCACATACAACTCCCTCTTAAGTACTTCATCATCCTTCTTTTCTATTCTACCCTTAAGAGATTCTGCCAAAGTAAATCCCCCGACCCGAGAGCCACCAAAGGACCTCTCATCCATATGGGCAATGAATACGTAATCAAACTCAAGCCCCTTAGAGCCATGAAGTGTCAGCACCTTCACTCCCTCATCTGGAGCAAATATAGCTAGTGGTACCTTCTCCCCATAAGACTGAAGTCGAGTGAGAAATTCTAAGAACTCTATAAGAGTTAACTTAGGATTCTTCTCTCCTTGCATAAGTAGTAAGTGAAGCATTGTGCGCACGACTTCCACTCGAGTAGTTAATTCATTGTGATTCTGCGCTCCATTGAGAAGAAATTCTGTTCCAACTTTTTGCACCAAAGTGTAAACAGAATCCGAAGAAAATGCCAACCATGACTTAAGCTTGCCCACCCAGACACTTACCTCATTTGTTGCGCTAAATAAATCACCTTTTGGAGCTTCAACATTTAGAATTGAAAACTCTCTCATTTTGTTGTCGCGAATAAACTCATGAGCTTTAATCGGTGGAATACCAGAAAGCTTGTTGAAGAATGAGCCAGCGAAAGCCACACCATCGTTTGGGTAAGCCAATATATGTAGAACTTGAATAAAAGCGAGTGCTTCTTCGCTATCGAATAAATCCATAGAACCTCCCCCAGAGACTGGTATGCCCATATCGCGCAAAACAGTAAGAGTGCTCCGCACATGCTTGTTCTTGGGCACCAATATAGCAATGTCATTTGCCTCTACCCCAGAGGCTATCTTCTCCTTTATTTCTAAGCCAGCAAATATTATTTCATCTCGAGGGTAATATGCCTCTACTAATTTCAAATTATGATTTTCTTTTATATTACTCTTTAATTTATCTTTGGTCAGGCTACTTTCAAGTAGGATATGCGCAGAATCCAATATCTTCTGAGTAGAACGATAATTGTCCACTAGAGTTATAAGTTCAGCTTTACCGAAGGTGTGTTTAAAATTCTCAAAATATTCAAGTGACGCCCCACCGAAGCCGTATATAAGCTGTCTGTCGTCACCCACCACGAAGATATTGGGCTGATCTTCTCCTTTCCATACGGTTTCTAAAAATTTGTTTTGCACACCGCTGGAGTCTTGATGCTCGTCAATAAGCACATAAAGGAAATCCTCTTTCACTTGACTGCGAGCCTCGTCTGACTCTAATACAATATTATTGAGTGCTTCTAGGATATCGTCATAGTCAAAAAGATTCCTTTCTTTTTTGGTATTTTCGTATAGTTCGTAAAATTGCACCGCCTCTTTGGTGCGTTCTAGGCCTTCAATCTTCTTAAGAGCATCTTTCTTCATCTGCCCCTTGCTCTCACCTCTAGAAGAAATACTCTCAGGAGAATCTTTAATAAAATTTATATCTTTATCTAATTCATTTTGAAATTCTTCAGCGGAGAGACCTTCGCGCTTTAATACAGATATCAGACTCTTTAAATCTCGGAAATATCGAGACGCATCACTCCTTGGGCGAATATGATCCCATTCTCGGCTGTGTAGAATTTCATCTGATAGAACTATTGTGTCCTTCTCGTCCATCAGCCTAGGCTCGCTATCTAGCCCTAGTACGGTGTAATATTTCTCAATCATCTCCAGTCCGAAGCTATGAAAGGTACAAATTCTCACCTTGGAAGCCTCAGGGCCTATATACTTACGCAGGCGCTCACGCATGGCCTTCACTGCAGAATTAGTAAAGGTAAGACACAATACGCTATCTGCCTTAGCGTCTGTTTTTTTTAAAATATTACCTATGCGAAGAGCAAGAACTTGGGTCTTGCCTGTTCCAGGACCAGCCACCACCATTACAGGCCCTTCAATAGTGTCTACGGCCTTCTTCTGCAAAGGATTCAACTTCTCGTATTCTTGGTCAAAAACATTTGCCATACTGTTATATTACTCCTCTTTTGTCCACTTGCCCACCCTTGTCCTTTTAATAGAAAAAGCTAATGCTGGAACACCCATCTTCACACCAAGATCATTGGCAATACCCCGGACATATGTGCCACTACCACACTTGATACTAAAATTTCCAATTAAAAATTTGTTTTTGCTCTTTTGTAAATTCTTACTCCAAATTTTTAGTATTTCTTTCTGTCGGAAATCCCCTTGAACTTTAGGTATCCTCTTGTTCAGATTTTTAAGTAAGCTTTCTGCACTAATTATTCTCATTTTGTGAAGACTTAAACTCTTCACATTCACCTCGCGTTCTGGCGCCTCTAATTTAACGCCCTCTCTTGCATAGGCAAAAAGTGGCTTACCGTTGACTGTTCTTGAAGAATACACTGGGTACTTTTGAATAAACCTGCCTTTAAAATATTTTAAATTGCTTTTTACTAATTTCTCCAATTCTTTTATTCCAATATTCTTAAGAATACCAGAATTAGTCACCTTGCCTAAAATGTCGTAAGTATCAGTTGCGAAGCCAAAAAGAATTTCGAAATTATATTCTTTTGGTAATCCTAGGTATTTTTCTTTATTATGCACTTCATCGCCTGCCAATACCACCAATACCCCACTCGCCATCGGGTCTAGCCTCCCAGCATAGGTCATCTTCACATCCTTGTATGCTTTATGCTTAACACGAAAAGCCTCAAGGGTCTCTAGGGGTGTTTCACCTTCTTTTTTGTTTAAAATTAAAACTTTCTTAATATTTTGTATTATAACAAAGAATAAGCAAAACTTACACACCATAGTTTAGTTCCAATTTATTATAAAATAGTGTAGATTAGTAAGTATTGGAGGCGTCGCATAGTGGTCTAGTGCACCACCTTGGAAAGGTGGCAGGCTCGTAAGGGTCTCGAGAGTTCAAATCTCTCCGCCTCCGCAGCGAATTAAAGGTGTATTATAACACACCTTTAATTCGCTGCGGTGTGTATTGAACGAAGTTCGAATGTATTTTGAATTAAACCCTGACGACC
>CAYXDY010000081.1:0-3221 GCA_964463905.1 uncultured Candidatus Saccharibacteria bacterium | reverse complement strand
GGAAGATTCTCGACTGCAGCCACCCGTAGGTGTATGGTCCGTGTCTCAGTACCATCGGTGGGGGTCAGCCTCTCAGCTCCCCTAGACGTCATAGCCTTGGTAGTCCATTACACTACCAACTAGCTGATATCGCACAGGCCTTTCCCAAAGCGAAATTCTTTACTCTTGCGAGACCATCGTGTATTAGTCCGTCTTTCGACGAATTATTCACGACTTTGGGGGAAGTACCTATGTATTACTACCTCGTTCGCCACTAACTTCAAACGACCTTTGACTTGATATAATCGCATCTCTGGAAAAATGAAGTCCGTTCGACTTGCATGCCTTATCCACGCCGCCAGCGTTCATCCTGAGCTAGGATCAAACTCTAACTAAAAGTTATTAGAACGAAACAAAACAAAAAACACTATACTTAGCTTTTACACTTTGTATCATTTTTGTTGTATCGGTCAGAGTTTGTCTTTGCTCTAAAAATTATTCAATACTAACTAAAGTAAAACATTTTGAGACTTGCGTCCCGACAGAATGTCGGGGTTCTCAATTTCCCCAAGTACCTGCTCCTATTAGAATAGATACTCGGGTATTCAATTGTCAAAAGACAAGAAATTCTGAAACAAAAACGCCCTATCCACATGGATTAGACGTCTAGGGATTAGTATATACGAAGCCCTATCCTATGTCAAGCCGAAAATGGCATTAAAAAAACCCTATTTCTAGGGCTTTTTTGCTTACGTTAATTAGCGGAATTACATCATTGCTTCACCGTCAGCTGCAGACATAAACTTGAACATATTGCCTCCACACTTGGCACAGGTACCCTTGGCTGAGTATCTACCCTTTTCGTTCTTGGTAACTACTGGGTTCACCATGTCTTGCATAGTGGGCTTATTGTTCTCTCTGCACTTCATACATAATGCCTTTAATGTTGCCATATAAATTAATGTTTAAATTATTAATGCCATTATTATATCATAATTATAAATAAAATACATACCATAAAGTATTACGGCCGGTGAGCATATAGCCCACCGGCACGTTATGTCTTTCTGTTTCAGCGAATCGGCCGCGGCACGTGTTCGTATCCGCTTTCGACGAGGCGCAGCGTATCGAGTGCTTTCTCAGCGGCTTCATCCACTGTAAGGCCAGACCCGATTACTGTCGCCGCTGAGCCATTTTGAACAGGCAATTCGACATGCCACCGGCCATCTCCGCTATGCGAGAACGCCGATCTGCTGATATGGCTCGCCACATCAGCTGCTCCGCCGCTTCCACCCTCACCCTCAAACGGATCAAACGGTTCCATGTTCATGCAAGTACCCCCACTAAAACTATACAACTATATATTTAAAAATCAAGATAACTCAAGTGAAGTTAAATTAATAAGACAAGGGTTAAATTATTTATTTAAGTAGGAATCTTAATGTAGACACCACACGTATCTTCTTGTACTCTGGTGAGCCTGGATCCTTCTGTGAAATATCGAAGACACCTTGATTGCCTCTGGATATACCTCCTATTGATGAACCTGAATCCTTGGCGAATTGTTCTGCAGAAGCTCGAGCATTAGCTATGGCCTCCCCTAACATTTCTGGCTTTATATCATTTAAACCTGAGAATTCAAAAGTAATAGAATTGTGACTCATCACCACACCTTCTTTAACTAACACAAGAGTATCTTCAGAAGCAGAGCGTACTAAGTCTACCTTGTTGGTGTATACAGAGAGCTGAATATTGGAATTGTAACGGAACAGCGCCTCACGATAAGTATCTTGATATACATTTACTGGAGCAACATTAATCTCAGAATCTTCAAAACCTTTCCCTTTCAAGAAAGTTTTGACAGTATTTATATTCTTATCAATCTCAGCATACAGATTGTCGGCATTATTGGACTTAACTTCAAAATTGATAGACCAGATGGCCACATCAGCCTTGACTATACGCTCAGACAGACCCTTGACCTCAACGAATGAACCTTGGTCAGAAAAACCTCTAGCCGAGAATAAGAATATCAATGCAAAAAATACTACAGCCAAACCAACCACTAGAGATGTATTGTTTTTAATTGTTTCCATGCCTTAATTATACTCTTATATTAAGGATGTTTCAAATCTCTAGTTAAGGCTTTCAGAATAATGTTTAAATCAATAGTGGCTACCCCGACCACCTTGTCAGCACCACCATAATAAATAAATAGGGTTTTATCCTTCACGGTCATACCGCAAGGAAAGACGACGTTGTTAACGACGCCTACTTTCTCATATAATTCTTCGGGTTCAAAGACTGGATCAGCTGTTCGAGATAATACAATCCCTGGGTCATTTATATCTAGAAGCACTGCACCCACACGATAGGTGTTGTGACTATCTGAGACCCCATGATAAAGCAGTAACCAGCCGAACTTGGTCTTAAGTGGTGGAGCAGCTATTCCCACTTTTGCACTATCCCAAGTGTTGACCCTAGGACCCATAACCCTAATACACTTTTTTATGGAGTCTTTTTCAAAATTGAGTGATTTTAAATAATCACCACACAACTCATTATCTACTCTATGTAAGATAAAGTAATGACCTTTAGTCTTTTCTGGGAAAATGCAAGTATCCTTATCATCTAATCCAGCTGGTGTTATTAAAACTGGTTTGGACCAATTCCAATTCTTGCTTAAAAAATCTTCTTCTGTAATAGAAGTAATAGCTACCCGAGGCGGACCCACGCCATCATACGCCGTATAACACATATAGATATTCTTACCTATTTTAGTTAGCCTAGGATCCTCGCAACCGGAATTCGCTCCAGATATTTTCTTAAATTCAAAATCTTCTCTGGGGAAATATACAGGCTCACTTAACCTCTCATCTATATTGATTCCGTCCTTACTAGACGCATAACCTATATAAGACGTGTTGTCGCCTGAGAGTGTTCTGTATAATATATGTGTTTTGTTGCCTATTCGGAGCGCTGCTGGGTTGAAGGTGGCTTGCGCTTCCCAAGCATTATGTTCATTAGGGATAATTATGGGATTCGTAGATGAACGCTTAAAGGTCCAGCGAGAGCTAGTATTAGGATGGATAGTGTTTAATAAATCTTCTAAATTCAAATGAGCTACACAAGTCGTCATGTCACTCGCTCCATAATAAATATAAAGACTATTTTTTTTAACAATTGCTCCGGATGGGAAAACGACATCTGGCACATGTCCGAGCATTTCATAAGACTCTCTT
>CAYXDY010000080.1:0-3326 GCA_964463905.1 uncultured Candidatus Saccharibacteria bacterium | reverse complement strand
AGTTGAAAGTTGAAAGTTGAAAGTTGAAAGTTTGGAATTACTTTTTACTTTATACTTTGAACTTTTTACTTGCGCTATGCGCGCGTAGTGCCCCGTAGCCACACAATCAGCACCCATGGCAATAGCCTTCTTGAGAAAGGCGCCAAACTTAACTTCTTTATTGCACATCACATCTGGATTGGGAGTGCGGCCCAGCTTATACTCACTTATCATATAATCCGCGACTTCTTTCTTGTATACGTCTCCTAGGTCAAAAGTAAGGAATGGAATGTCTAAATACGCCGCTACTCGCATAGCGTCTCGTCTCTCTTCTTCTTCGTTGCATTCTAAAAAATCTGGATGCCAGGTGCGAATAAAAACCCCAACGACATCATAGCCCTGTTGTTTTAAGAGCGCTGCAGATACTGAGGAGTCTACTCCTCCTGAAAGACCTACGAAGACTGTTTTACTCTGTTTCATAAAAATACCTTTCAAAAAGCAATCTGTCTGGCAAAGCTTCGCCAGCGAACTTCTCGTCGCTCAAGTAAATAATAGTCGGAATCCCTCCTTTATTTTCTAAGCTCCTGCGAAAGGCTTTTTGAAAGGTATTTTTATGTTACAGTTCCATCAGCTTTTTGTAAAGCTCGTAGGTAGCCCTGGCGTCGGAGAGCCCAGTGTGGGCATTCTCATTCTTGATGCCAAATCTCTCGCACATTTCTCGTAAAGAAAATCTCTCTAGGGTTGGATCGTTGTGTAACTTCGCCCAAGCGATAGAGATGGTGTCGAGCTTGTGATAATGCATAGGGTTCGACATATTTAATTTATTAAAAGAATATTCCAAGAAGGCGGCATCAAAGGCCACATTTTGGCCGACCATTATGCAGTCCTTAACCTTCTCTGAAAATAACTTCATCGCCTCAGACAGAGGTAAGGCATCCTTCCATCCTTCTTCATTGTAATGACTTATCTTGAGAGATATTGGGTCTGCTGTCTCAATATTTTCTGGTTTTATTTTAATTTCAAATTCTTCAATTACCTCTAAATCTGGACTTGTAATAACGCAACCAATTTCAATAACCTCATTCTTAATGAGGTTGAGTCCTGTGGCTTCGATGTCTATAAAAGCAAAATTGTGCTTGCGCATCCTTTAATTATAACACACAAGCATAATCTTATTTGAGATATCTTTCGATATTACTTCGATGCTCAGCGAAGGTACGAGCATAATGAGTCCTGCCCTGTTTATCATGTATATAATACAAATAGGGTGAGGTTGTGGGATACATGGCTGCCTTTATGGCCTTAAGTCCAGGGCTTCCGAGTGGAGCATCAGGAAGACCCTTGCGCTCGTATGTCTCCGGAGCGGCATCCGCTTGCAGGGCCATACCAATAGAAAATCTTTTCCATAAAATTCCAGATACGATTTCTCTGTCGAGATCCCCTTTAGCTTCTTTCTCTATGAGAGCTGCCATATTAATTATGTCTTTCTCACTTTTTTGTATAGTTATCATTTCTGCGCGAAGTGGGGAAACTTTAGTCTCATAGTTGGACTCCATGATCTTTATCACATCTACTTCAGTGTAGGAAGGAAAGAAAAAGTAAGTATCCGGGAAAAGATAGCCTTCTTTGTCCTTTGATAAGGACAAAAAATTATCTTTGTCAAAATAAGGAAGCTTCGCCACTAGAACATCGGCAATTTCTTGTCTATTAAAACCTTCTGGGATAGTTGCTTTGAAAGCAACGAGTTTATGGTCGCCAGAACTAAGTCTTCTGGCGACTTCATATACAGGAATCTTGTCTTTAAAATAGTAGTCTGAGGCAATAATGCTTCGATCCCCACCGTACATTATAGTGAAAGTTTCAAAGAGTGTTCGTGAACGTATTATTCCTGCCTCTTTGAGCTTGAGAGATGCTTGACGTAGCCCTGCTCCAGCTTTAATATTTATTATTTCATCTTGTGGAAAATTAGCTGGAGCACTAAGTAAATATAAACCGAAAAATACACCCATCACAACAGCAGTTAGTCCAAGTAAAATCATTTTTCTATTTCTACCCTTTCTTGATGGGAAATAAGCTAGGGTTTCATTTTTGTTTAAATCTTCCATTGATTAATTTAAGTAGGTAGGTTAGTAGGTGGAGAAGCTTCCTTGGATTCGATACGCTCGAGAGTAGGAACCTTCAATATCTGACCTGGGAAATGCCACAATGAAGCCAACTCCTCAACATTTAAGACGCCCGTATGATGGTGTTTGTACGGGAGGACAAATCTAGACAATGGCCACTTCATCCATTTCTGAGTAATAATGTTGTGTCTAAACGGAGGATGAAAGAAAGAGCGCTCCTGAAACTCTAGCACCATGCGATCTTGTAGCATGGCAACCCTTTTGTCTGAAAGAGGAAAGAATGAGGTAAAAAGATTGGTATCATACGCATCTGGCTGGGCGGAATTATATCGCCAAAGTTCATTGGAATTTGGTTTGGCAAATTGACGAAAGATTAGACGAATAGCGCGACGGTTGTTCTGGTTAAAGACTTCTTTCTTGGCGACATATACCACACGTATGCCCGTCTCGAATCCAAGCTTGGTTATTTTATTACTCATGCCTTCTACTACTTCATCTAAAAACTTTGGAACACGGACTTCGGTACCATACTTACCAGGATGATCAGCCCATTCTCTAGAAGAAGAATATGGTTCAAGAATTTTCTTGATATTTATACGCGCTTCTTCCACCCAATCATGCGTGCCGAACCATGTTCCGTGAGTCTTGTATTTCTTTTTAGAAGGAGTTATGACTATCTGAAGCCAAGCCTGCTCACCTTTCTGCATAGAACCGAAAAATTCAATAATTGGAGAAATTGGATCTACTTTGAATTCTTCTTTTGGGTCTTTATCTAAGCCGAAATCCACGTAAGTCTTAATAGGAAAAGCCTCATTATTCTTCAAACCAAATTCACAAGCCCAAGCTTTCCATTTACTACCTAAGGTGACACTATCTACGGCCATAGTATAGTCTGGGACAGCTTTAATTTGAGCTTGGGGATATTGAGCATACATCTGAGTCTCAATAAGCCCCCGTACGCGAGTAGGAGTTCGAATATAAAAATGTACTTGTCCATCAATAGAGGCAATCTCAAGAGAAAACCAGAACCACACCGCACCTTGCCAATACTCCTCAGCTCCACCCTTGTCGCTCCAGTGATACATAGCGTTAGTGAAAAAAAGCTCCATGGCTTTCGGAGAACGAAGCACGTCTCGAGGAGGAATAATTTCTAATAATACGAAATCTATACCAGAGATAAAATCCTGCTTCACATAATGATGCCAGAGTTTAAAAGCTAAATAG
>CAYXDY010000079.1:0-3425 GCA_964463905.1 uncultured Candidatus Saccharibacteria bacterium | reverse complement strand
TATGTCATAGAGGGCTCAGAGCAGCATGAAGTAGAGATTTATACAGTAGATGAAAGTGCTCTCATTAAGCACCGCTATGCCCTCATCGAAGAAGATGGCGTTCTTGTTCCTGACATGGAAAGCACCCCAAAAGATTTAATCTATCTTAAGATTGCTTGCCCTAATGAAGAAATTATTAATTAATTAAAAAATTATGGACAATGCATACAATTGGTACTCGACTCTTATCAAGCCCACTTGGGCCCCACCGTCTTTCTTGTTTGGGCCAGTGTGGAGTTTTCTTTATCTACTAATTGCCATTTCTTTTGGTAAGGTTTTCCTAATGTTCTACGAGAAGCGTCTGCCTTTTATTGTAGTACTTCCGTTTATTCTGAATTTAATATTTAACTTTTCTTTCACTTATTTCCAGTTTGGGCTTAAGAACAATCTCCTCGCCTCAATAGATATTTTGCTTGTCTTAGGTACCCTCATCTGGGCCATGGTCGCGATTTACCCGTATGTTAAATGGATTACTTATATCCAAATTCCGTATCTATTATGGGTGTCATTTGCCACAGTTTTACAATTAACAATAACTTATCTTAATCGATAAGCTTATTAAGGATGAATTTGTTTTATATTACTACTCAAAGAATAACTTGGGTTATCACCTATTTTTGTATGCATGTTTTTTGTAGATATTCTGTTGCGGGTCGTCAAAATTTAAAAAATATCTCAACTCCACTTCTTGTCGTCGCTAATCACCGTAGTTATTGGGATGCTATGATTCTCGGGCTTCTCTTTCCATTCTTTTCTAATAAATATTTACCACTTGGGTTTATTGGAGATGATAAATTATTCTCAAATCCATTCTTTAATCTATTCTTGACCCTTAATGGTGTATGTCCAGCCAATAGAGGCAAGGGGTTAGATGTATCATTGCGTAAGTTTAGAGAGATAATTAAGAGGGGTGGTGTTGTGACCATATTTCCTTATGGAAGAAAAATATTCGATGATGACGCTCGACCACAGTCTGGCAGAGGAGCAGCCACTTTAGTGCAGGAGTTTTCAGACCTTACTGTTTTGCCTGTTTACTTAAACACAGGTAATAATGTTTCTGTTTTTGATTTTCTGTTCAATAAGCCAACAATGAGTGTGATCATAGGAGCACCCTATCAAGTAAGGGATGCTTTTAATAAGCCTATTGAAGAAATTCAAGACATTCTAGTTAATAGCTTTCATATTTTAAAATAAATCTTTAACTGCTTTTTCTCCCGCTTGCAGACCTAGATTATACATTTCTAGTAGTGGTTTAATGTTAGTGGTTCTTGATCTTACTCTTACGTCTTTCTCCGGAGTTATGAGCCAGCAATTCTTGTCTGATTTAATTTTTTCTAAATCTTCCGCCAGCCTAGTTTCAGCAGAGGCATATAGTTCATAAAGCTTCTTGTCATTAAACATCCATTGCATAAATTTCCCCTCTAGGATGTTTTTTGCTCGATATTGCCATTTTCTGTCCGTTTGGCCGTTCATAACTATAATAATTTTTTCATCTGGATACTTGGCCCTTAATGAGTCGAAACCTATGATGTCCATAATGGCTCCGTCGATATAATTTTTGTTATTTATAACCGAGGGCTTATGCATATAAGGAAATACATTTATTCCAGCCCTGAGTATTTCGAAGATGTTGGAATTATTGGCATCCAAGTAATCAATTTTATGAGCGTCTAAATCAAATAGTTTGACATATAGTGGTATTTCTTGGCCCAGGATTTCTTCTACATTTAGAGGTTTTTTATTCTTAACTACATCAATTACATAATCAATATCTAAAGCATCAAGCATCTCATCTGTTGGAACTTTTCTAATAAATTTGTTTTGAAATCTTTGCCAAGTACCAATAAAGAAGTTTTTTTGAGATATAAAGTTTTCTCGTAATTCTTCGAAATATATAGAAGAACCTAAGTCGTATTGTCGGGACAGGAAGTATGCTCCAGTAAAAGAGCCCGCCGAGGCTGTGTAGACAGCTTTAATTTGAGTGTAAGCATTACTTTTACTGAAAGCAGTAGCCACACCGGCACCAAACACACCCCGCATTGTTCCTCCAGCAAAATATATTACAAATTTATCCATTTTTTGTTTTTCTAGTATAACATAGGCCAATTATTGTTTAATCTGTTATAATGAATTTATGTTGATAAAACTTTATCTTATTGCTTTGCCAGTGTTCTTCGTTATAGACATGCTTTGGCTTGGGCTTATTGCCAAGAGCTTTTATGCTAGTCAGATAGGCCATCTACTCAAGCCCAATGTTAACTGGGTAGCGGCTATTATCTTCTATTTATTGTTTATCGTCGGCTTGGTGGTTTTTGTAATTCAGCCGGCAGTAGAGAAGGGTTCATATATGTATGCGATATTATACGGAGCACTCTTTGGTCTCATTACTTACGCCACTTATGATTTGACCAATTTAGCTCTGGCTAAAGACTGGCCACTATTAGTTACCATTGTCGATCTTATCTGGGGAGCGTTCTTGGCTGCATCTGTATCAGTAATTACATATTTAATTTACACTAAGATATTCTAATGAATTATTTTATTACCTTAGCCATTGTGCTCTTTGTTTACATGACGTTGTGGTTCGTGGTGTCATTGATTAAGAAAAGAAATGATGTTGCTGATATTGGCTGGGGTCTCGGTTTTATTTTGCTTGCTTGGGTCTCATATTATATTTCCCCAGAGCCAGGCCTACGCGGGCTTATAGTATCGATTTTAATTAGCATTTGGGGCTTGCGCTTGGCTTCTCATATCTATTTACGCAACAAAGGCAAAACCGAAGATTATCGTTACAAAGCCTGGCGAGAAGAATGGGGTAAATATTTTTTCATTAGATCTTATTTGCAAGTCTACCTCCTGCAAGGATTTCTTTTGTTTTTAATTGTCATGCCGGCTTTGCTTATAAACAATAAGCCAAATGAGGCTTTGGATATTTATTTTTATGTCGGCGCTATAATCTGGGCTATTGGATTCTTCTTCGAAGCAGTTGGCGATATGCAGTTAGCTAAATTTCTCAAGGATGCCAACAACAAAGGTAAGTTGATGCAGGGTGGACTCTGGGCTTACACCAGGCACCCCAATTATTTCGGAGAGGTGTTGGGCTGGTGGGGGATTTGGATTATTTCTATAGGAGCTTCTGGCGCTATCGTCGGACTAATAGGTCCGCTAACCATAACACTTTTAATTCTGAAAGTTTCAGGCATACCAATGTTAGAGAGGAAGATGAAGGAGCATCCTGACTTTGCCGAATACTCCAGAAAGACTAGTATGTTTATACCATTACCTAGAAAATAATATTATGTCGAAGTTTGACCCGAGTTTTAATCCTGACCTGACACCAAAGCAAATGCTTAAGCTCGGTGTTTTTGGAGGAGCTTATTATTTAA
>CAYXDY010000078.1:0-3547 GCA_964463905.1 uncultured Candidatus Saccharibacteria bacterium | reverse complement strand
GGAGATGTGGGTGTCACATTTGCTGGATTAATCATTAGACTGAATGCTCTACGTGCTGTTTGAGTGCCTGAAGTTACCTGTAGGGTAAAATTATATGTTCCACTCGCAGCGGGTGTTCCCTCTATTAAGGCCTGTCCTTGGCAAGGAGCGCTGACACAATTTGCTCCAGGCTGTTTTATCCACAACCCCGCAGGCAAACTACCAGCTGTCACTGTCCATACATATGATTGAGTTCCCCCTCTAGCATCAAGGCCAACTAAGTAACGACTTCCTGCATACCCGTCGCTTGGGAGCTCAGGTGGTGTAATAATTGTAAGTGAAGAAGAACTAGCTATATTAAAAACTAGATTAACCTTATTACTTATATTGCTAGTGTTACTGCCGCTCTGTATATGTATTGAATGTGAGCCGGTACCCATATGTGACGGAACATAGAAATAAGCCAAGGTAGATGACATTGGGTACATGTCGAATGCTCCTAGCTGGCCAGTTGTAGTGCTATAAGTGTAGCCGATAAGATTGGTTAAGCTAAAACCTGAACCATAAAGATACACTATGTCACCCATGTTTGCGGAAGTGCGATTCCCCGAACAAGGATTGCCATCCACATAACTAAAGCCGGTATTTGAATCACAACCAGCTGGAAGGATGGAAATAATTCTTGGACTTGTGGAATTTATTTGCTGTATGGTTATAGCGCTAGCAGTCACAGGTAAACCGGCCATATCTCTAGTATACTTTGTGCCGAGATATCTTAAGCTGAATCTCAAAGACTTATTTGTAACACTAGTGCTCGGTACATCAAATTTAAGAGTTAGGGTCTTAGAGCTGTTAGCTGGTATAACTAAACCAAGGTTGCTAAAGCCAATATTACAACCCGTATCTGTTCCTCGAACTTCTCCTAGTAGAACGTTGTTACTATAAAGACGAAATGGACCACTCGGACACCAAGGATATGAATCGAGATTAAAAGTTGCGGTGTCAACGGTATTTTGTTCTCCTACTGCAGATAATTTAAATATTCCAGCTGTAACATTTGCAGTACCAGCAGAAATATTTTGCACTACAGGAGAACTAGCATCTAGAGAAACAGACATGTAGGCATTTGGGGTAATTGTGCCTTTAACTACACTTATATTAACCTTATTACTAAAAAGAGGAGAGCTTAATGTAGAGCCTCGTTGTGAAACCTGGATAGTATGAGTACCGAGAGTTGTGCTCGATGGTAAAACAAAACTTAAAAAGTAATCACTTCGGTCGTACTGAGGAGTTAGTTGAATCTGGCCATTGTTAATAAGGATTATAGAGCTTGAATCAAAATTAGAACCATAAACATTTACTTGTTCTCCAGCACTTACATTTGGACACGATGAACCATGAGGACAATTTGCAGATACCACATAAGAAATCACAGGAGCAGTAGGATTAACAGGTGGTGTGATGATAGGAGCCCCCGCAGAAAGAATTCTATTTATTGCTTGTAAAGTAGCAGCATCTACTCGGCCAGTTACGGATAAACTGTAATCCTCTTGGAAATATCTAACTGAACGAGCAGAGATAACTCCGTACACACCATCCACTCTACCAGTGAGGTATCCTTCATCCTTTAGGAATTGCTGAATTAGACGCACGTCATCCCCTCTCATTCCGACTGTAAGCACTCTATTTAGGACTATTGCGCCGGTATTCCCTTGGCCACAATCATTACAGGGCAATGAAAGACCAGAACACGGCAATCCAGTAGTTGAGCTGAAGTTTGCTCCTGGGGTACAACCATGATTGGCTACCGAGGCAGGAAAGCAAGGCTCGCCTGTTGTTGAACTGAAATTAAAACCTGGCAGACACCCACTCACAGTCTGCGCACTAGCAGTATTAACGTTAGAAATAAAGAGTCCAAAAACAAAAATCAGAATTGCTAAAAACAATTTATGTTTAATCATATACATATTAAACTAGTTATATTAATATTATGCAATAGCTAGTGTTAATAACTTAAAGCTTCTAGTTGTGTGGATATAAAAGCCCGTCGAATACTACATTGACTGGGATAGTCTTTGTGGACACGGCGCCATTGCTCTCCACATAGGTAGCAGTTAGGGTGGTATTTCCTGGAGATTTACCTACTACTTGCATACCTGGTTCTGGACAAGGTGAAGTAGAAGGACATATACCCATGTTGTAATTAGATGGTCTCACTTCAGCAATATTTGTATTAGCAATTGTCCAAGTTGGATTTACTTGATACAGAGCTTGAGTGCAGAGAAGGCCGGGTGGACAATAAGGGGCATAAGAAGCCCTCACAGTCACAGCAGAACCTGCGGCGACTGTCACAGGATTAGGGTCTATGTATAGAGTCCCGGTACTAAGGATGCCTCCTATAATATTGAATGGCGCATCGCTGTCATCACCCAGAGTCTTCCCCTTATCATAGCTATCTATATTTATTTTATATCTTCCAGCCTCAAGATTTGTAGGGATGGTCCATTTATAAAATCCGTTATTGGGCGCCTTTTCAACAATAGTCATAATACGACTAGAATAAAGAGCTATACAGGTAGACCCAGCTGTTGCATTACACTCGTATATTTTATCGAGCGTTATCATAACATTATTAATATATGATGGAGCACCCCACTTAAGTGTAGTTGTCTCACCCTTCACCAAGCTTTCTCCACCGTTTGGAGATAGGACTTTAATAAAATCACACAACCCATCATCACAATAAGGTCCATCGGAAGGCCCGGCAATAATTATATTCATTCTCTTTAGTGTTGCTGTGTCTACTCTTCCATTTACATTAAGATTATAATCTTCTTGGAAGTATCGGACACTACGAACTGTTATTGGCCCATAAGAGCCATCTATTCTGCCTGTAAAGTATCCTTGTTCTTTAAGGAATTGTTGAAGCTTCTTTACTTCTGCACCTCTCGAGCCTCTTTGCATTTCCAGAGAGAAACCAGAGTTAGTTGGCGCAGGGGGTTTAGTGTTTACAAAACTCGTACATGGTTTGCCGGTAGTACGACTAAATTTATCGCCAGTTGGGAGTATTTTTACACGGAAGTCCGGTGGTTGGACTATAAGCAGAGTCATCTGTGCAACCCGGAAGTCTCTCTCCCTCCCATTCGCTGTAAGCATTGGCTGTACTGATATTAAGTATAAAAAGTCCAAAAACAAGTACGACTAAAATCCATTTATATTTTTTCATATATATAATTATACTGCTTATAATTAAGCTTAGTAAATGCTAATGCTGATAGAACCCTCTAGCCTCACTATCTGGAAGTAGAATGATTTTGACGCCCATTTTGTTACAAAGCTCTATTATTTTATCGTCATTTACAGAGCCGGAAGTCGAGAAAATAGTCTTAATTCCTCTATCTATAAGCGCTTCTGGAGCGTCTGGAAATGGGAAGAAGCTGTCGCTGTAGGCAGTCGCGCCGTCTAAATCTGCTTTTTCAGCGGTTGAACCGCTGTAGAAAGATGCCGCTTCATCGGCTCGCATTATGGCCAGCTTGGCTGCGCCTACTCTGTCTTGCTGACCTACGCC
>CAYXDY010000077.1:0-3599 GCA_964463905.1 uncultured Candidatus Saccharibacteria bacterium | reverse complement strand
GATATGAGGCATTGAAGGAGGGAGGACGGATGAGTGTTATAAGCTTTCATAGCTTAGAAGACAGAATAGTAAAGAAGTATTTTCGAGAATTATTTGCTGAAGGTAAGGGAATTTTAATAAACAAGAAGCCAATCCTAGCTACACCAGAAGAAATAAAAATAAATCCAAGATCCCGAAGTGCGAAGTTAAGAATTTTTGAAAAAACAAATGAAACAAGCAAGCTTAAAACTTAAAATGTATGCAGGGAATGTAAACGAAGTCGTTCATAGCGATATGCGTAGTAGGATAGTCCGTGGAATATTTGCTTATACTATAATTTTGGCTTCTCTTTATGTGCTTTTCTTGGGTAGTATAGTTTTCGACATTGTTGAACGCAAGGCCCTTGATGCTGAAGCCAGAAAGGTCGCCAATAATGTGGGACAACTCGAACTCAGCTACTTATCCCTTTCAAGTTCTATCGATTTACAATTCTCTTATGACCGAGGATTCAGGGAGGCTAAGACAGAATTCGCTACTCGTAAGTCACTCGGCGCTTTAACCAACAGCAGTACTAGTAGACAAGCGATAAACGATGAAATCTAATTTCCTACTTAGGACTAAGATACTTTTTTTTTGTGTTTTTTTCTTCTCTTTCTTTCTAATAGGCAAGCTTTTCCTGGTTCAAGTTGCCCATAGTGAATTCTATAAGGGGGAAGCCAATAGGCAGTACGCTACGCCTTCGTCTAATATATTTGAACGCGGTACTATATATTTCACTGAAAGAAATGGTAATCTTGTTTCTGCAGCCATGCAGAAATCCGGTTTTAAGCTAGCTATTGATCCGACCAAGATCAAAGACGCGGAAGGCACTTATGATAAGTTATCTCAAGTGGTTACCATAGATAAGTCAGATTTTATTGCCAGAGCAACCAAAAAGAATGATTCTTATGAGGAGGTGACTCACAACCTGAGTCAAATTCAAGCGGATTCTATATCTGCACTTAAGCTATCTGGAGTAAATTTATTTAGACAGAAATGGCGTTTTTATCCAGGCGACAACATGGCCGCGCAGTCCCTTGGCTTCGTTGCCTATAGAGGCGATGAGCTTGGTGGCCGATACGGACTCGAGAGGCAATATGATGCTGTATTGTCTCGTAACAAGAACACACCATATGTAAATTTCTTTGCTGAGGTCTTCTCAAACATCAATCAGACGTTTTTCTCAAACGAAGAGAAAGCTGGCAATGTTGTGACTACCATAGAGCCTACAGTGCAGAATTTCTTAGAAGATTCATTAGAAGGAGTTAAAGCTAGATATAATGCTGATTCGATGGGCGCTATTATAATGTCTCCAAAGGATGGTTCTATATATGCTCTTTCTGTAAAGCCAGATTTTGATCTTAATAATTTTTCTAAAGTAAAAAATGTTTCAACCTTTTCCAACCCACTAGTAGAGAATGTTCTTGAATGGGGTTCGGTGGTTAAGCCCCTTGTTGTCGCTGCAGCTTTGGACGCAGAAGTGGTGACAGCTACTACTAAATATGAAGATAAGGGTTCAGTAATAGTTGAGAAAAAAGAAATATTTAATTTCGACAAGAAGGCGCGCGGAACGGTGGACATGGTAGAAGTACTAAAGCAGTCGCTCAATACTGGAATGGTGTATATTTATCAAAAACTCGGTAAAGACAGGCTTCGAGAGTATTTGTTATCTTTTGGCATAAAAGAAAAAACGGGGATAGACTTACCCAATGAAACCAGCGGACTCGTGTCCAATTTAAATTCACCTCGTGAGCTGGAGTATGCTAATGCTTCTTTCGGGCAAGGTGTAGCGCTTACGCCAATGGAGATGATAAGAGCCTTAGCTGCACTAGGTAATGACGGTAAGCTAGTAGTGCCTCATCTAGTACACTCCATTAAGTACGAAGATGGTACTAGCAAGGAGCTTGTCTATCCAACCACCCAGACTAAGATTACCGCCGAGACATCAGAAGAGATTAGTAGGATGTTGGTCAAAGTGATGGACGAAGGCCTCAATGCTGGTAAATCCAAACTAGAGCGTCATAGTGTGGCTGTGAAGACTGGTACAGCTCAGGTGGCTCGCACCGATGGTAGAGGCTACCACACAGACCGCAATACTCATTCTTTTTTTGGATATTTCCCAGCTTATGATCCGGAATTTATAATATTCTTGTACGCAGTTAATCCCAAAAATGTAGAATTCGCTTCGCAGACCTGGGCGGGCCCATTTTTAGATATTACGAAATTTCTGGTAAACTATTACCAGGTCCCACCCGACCGATAAAATAATTATATAAATATGAGAACTATAGTAAGGAAAGCATTAATTACCGTCCTCCGGACAGAGTCTAAAATAGTATTGTGGAAATATGCACCCAAGGTGATAGCTATCACCGGTTCTGTGGGTAAGACTTCCACCAAAGACGCAGTGTATGCTGCGCTCTCGAAGGTGGCTTATGTGCGTAAAAGTGAAAAGAGTTACAACTCCGAGCTTGGATTGCCACTTACGGTGCTTGGAATTCCGAACGGCTGGAATGACCCTGTAATATGGCTTAAGAATATTGGTAAAGGCTTAAAGCTAATATTTACTAAGAATGATTATCCGAAGTGGCTTATACTTGAAGTGGGCGTAGGCAAACCAGGTGATATGAAGGAAACGGCTTCTTGGCTAAAAACTGATGCAGTCATTATTACCGCAATTGGCGAGACTCCGGCTCATATAGAATTCTTCAAATCTCGCAAACACCTCATCGAAGAGAAGGCTGGCCTTATTGATACTCTCAAGCCTGGAGGACTTCTGGTTCTAAATCGAGATGATGAGGCAGTATTAGGGATGAAGTCTAAGACTAAGAACATTACACTTACTTATGGCTTTAGCCCTGAGGCTGATTTGCGAGCTAGTGGAGAAAATATTTTTTATGATGAACACAATATTCCTCGCGGAGTGGGATTTCGAGTAGATCAAAATGGTGCCAGTTTCCCAGTAGTTATTGAGGGGGTCTTTGGTCGTAATCATGTCTACGCATCACTTGCAGCTTTAGCTGTGTCTTCTGGTCTTGGCCTTAGTCTTATACCTGCGATAGAAGCACAGAAGAACTATGATGTACCTCCGGGCAGAATGCGACTTCTGCCTGGTATTCATCAATCCTTACTTATTGATGATACTTACAATTCTTCTCCTGCTGCATCTGTCTCCGCTTTGGAAACTCTAGGCACTGTATCAGCTACTCGCAAGATAGCAGTACTCGGTGACATGCTTGAGTTAGGTAAGCACACAGTAGAGGCTCACAAGAATATAGGAAATATTACTAGAGAATATGCCGATGTGCTAATAGTCGTGGGGCCTATTAAGGATGGTGCTTTAGAATCCGGAATGGATTCCAATGATATATTTGAATTTAATACTGCAATAGAGGCTGGAGAGTTTTTAAAAAGCTTTATAAAGAGTGGAGATTTGGTTTTAATAAAAGGTTCCCAGGGTGTGCGTATGGAACGTACCGTGGGAGAGATATTACTGCATCAAGATGAGAAGAAAAATCTTTTGGTTCGGCAAGATAGTGAGTGGCTTAATAAAAAGTAATAGGTGAAATATTTAGTTATAA
>CAYXDY010000076.1:0-3622 GCA_964463905.1 uncultured Candidatus Saccharibacteria bacterium | reverse complement strand
ATTACTATCAGCATGACCAAAGCTCATATGAGAGTAGTCTCCGCGGATAGTACCAGGAAGTGCAGACTTAGGCTCGGTAGTGCCGACCATCTTACGTACTAAAGCGGCGGCTTCTATGCCTTCTAAAACAAAAGCGATAACAGGACCAGCTTCCATCATAGCAAGAGTCACATCAAATGTCTTCTGTCCACGACGAGTAATAAGCTGACCTATGCCTTCGTAATGCTTGTGATAATGATCATAGTCAGGCCTCAACATCTTAGAGCCAACTATCTTAAGACCCACCTTCTCGAAGCGAGCCAATATCTCCCCTACTATGCCTCGCTGTACAGCGTCGGGCTTGAATACGATGAGTGTTTGTTCTAATTTTGCCATATATAAAATAAAAAATAGCTTCCGCTAAATAATGTTAATACTGCTATATTAACAGAAAAAAAGGCTTTTGTAAATCTACTTTTTGGTAAAATCTTTAAAGGTCATAACGGAATAATCATTAGGATCATATCCATAATTCTTATAAACTTGGCTAGCGGAACATATTAAGCCCTTGTCTGGATCGAACCCTGCTAGTCTTGAGGCTGATTTCGCATTTTCTAAAGAATCAGACTCTATCTCAACAAAAGTAGGGATCCTGGGCCAGGAATCTATATCATAAACATAATTATCCTTTTTGTAACGAATGCGCTTCTTTTCCATTTCTCGTTTTACAATCAATCCCATTGCTAAAAATAATTCATATAGCTTTTTGTAATCATCCACACCAACTTCAATCTCTTTCATCCCCTCGTCAGTACCAATACTCCCATCGTCTTTTACGCCAATTCGTTGCTTGTATGATATGGTCGTCTCTTTGCCATCAGTTCTTAACTTAAGCCAAGCATGCTCCTTATCCATCCTCCAATCAGGGTAATCAAAAAGCGCTACAAAATAATGATACTCAGCAACCTTTGTGGCACCAATTTCTAAAAGTTTCTTCTCTAAAATTGGAACATCAATATCTAAAAATTTAATTTCAAATTCTTCCATATTACTTTTTTTCTAGAAATCTATTTAAAAAGTCTTCTCGGCTTATATGAGCTCGGGCGACTTTGTCCTCCTTGTGTATTTTTTTAAAGCTGTTCCTAGAATTACCACTATAGTTGTACAGAGAGGTAACATCAAATCCATTTTTTGTGAACAAATCGGGGGCATCGGCCACTATCCATGAAACGGCTTCTATATCCTCAATTTCTGGATCTTCTTCTATTATTTTTGCTAGCTTTTTCATTGCATCATAATACAGCCTAAGGCTTGGACCAATTGTATGTGCCTCGCTGTGATGCAGACTTATGGTAGGTCCTGACTTATCATAAACGACTAACCTATTTAATTCAGTATAGCCTTGCAACTCATTTGTTGCTTTCACGCTAGCTGCCTCTAATTCTTTAGGGTATTTTTCTTTTAAGATTATTAAGGGCATTAATGCCTCAAGCGCTTCGGAAACAAACTCTTTCTTGTTTCTCTTGGCGCACGCACCCGCTATAAGGGTTTTTAAACCCGCCCTTTCAGCTACTGGGAGAATGTCCGTACCAATATTCTTTAAAATTGAAGTAACCCGACCCATCATTTCCTCGTACCTTGATTGAGGATTAGGCTGTTCGTTGTACAATTGTCCTAAAAAAGCCCTTACTTCGGTAATATAAGATTCCCTGACATTTATATTCTCCTTTACTTTCTCAAGTGAGCCAAATCTCATAATACTACTCCATACTACTGTTAAAGCGGGCCATGATTTCCGCTTCGACTTCGGCTCTATCTCGCCCATACTTTACATACGAAAGCTCTTTAAGGCTATCTACTATATCAGGGTTCCCCTTCTCTGGGGCGATAGTATGAATATTAAATGGCTTAGTCGGCTGACCTTTTACTAGCATACTCATATAAGCATTGTAGTTATCGAGCTTGGTGATATCTTGAGCGGTAAATTGAGGTTTAAATTTAGGCTCAAGGAAGGTAGCATCTTCTGTGCCCACTCGAAACACAGCCATTGAGCCAACGTTGCCGAAGACGGCATTCTTAATACCATCCTCCAGTTGACTGATGTATTGATGAGCAATGTTGAGTGACAAACGATACTTACGAGCTTCTGACAAAATGGAGGAAATAGAATCTGTGGTTACATTCTGAAACTCATCTATGTAGAGATAAAAATCGTTCATTGGTTTACCAAACATATCCACACGAGATAATGCCGCCATTTGAATCTTCCCCACCAAAACAAGACCGATGAGGTTGGCGTTAATATCGCCAAGTCTACCCTTGGAGAGATTTACTAAAAGTATCTTCTTCTCGTCCATAATCTTGCGGAAGTTAAATACAGAATTCTGCTGAAGCACCACCGGGCGCATAATGTCGTTGGAGATGAAGTTGTCAAACTTAGAAGAAATATAAGGCACGAAGTTAGCCAAGCTTTGATCTCCAGTAGTTTGCTCAGCGGAAACCCAGAATTGCTTGATAATAGGATTCTTGCATTTAGCAAGCTTCATATCTCGGAATTCTTTGTCTCCCAAGACACGGGTAATCTCAAGGAGGGTGGACCCAGAGTCTGGATCTTCCATAACCAGAAATGCGCTATTTCTGAAATATTGTTCAAACATCGCTCCACCTCCCACCTTCATGTCAAAAAGTTTGTTGAAAATTCCCATCATTTCGTTCACCACGAAAGTCTTTTGCTCTGGATACTTCGGATCATATTCCAACATATTGAGCCCCATCGGACGCGCGGTGTATGCAGGGTCGAAATAAATTACATCATCAATGCGTTCTTTCGGAATACGGGAAAGAATGGTCTGGATGTCTGTCCCGTGCGGGTCTATATAACAACAACCATCACCATTTTTAATATCTTGGGTAATCATATTGAGCATGATGTTGGTCTTACCTGTACCCGTCTGACCTATCACATAGAAATGTCGCATACGATCCTCTCGTGCCATATGGATGTCTGTTTTTTTACCCCTATAATTATTAAATCCTAGAACTATACCTGTATCACCCATCTCCATTGGCGCCGGAGCGATGCCCGCCTTTGCTTCTTTAAGTTGTGGCTGACTACCAATACCCACTGGGAAATGAAAGACCGAAGAAAGCTCTTTCAAGTTAAGTGGCATGACCTTGTCCCCTGAGAAAGTACGATAAGAAAAATCATGAAATAGCTTTTTAAGATTACTACCTGTTGCTTCTTCGAAACGGATAGAGTTACTAGCAGCTTCAGAGAATTGGTTAAAGGATGACTCTATTTCTTTAAGTATTGCTCGAGCACGGTCTTGGGTCGGACCAGAAGCAATTACACGAATGTTGGCTTTCATTACTGTACTTTTTATTTTGTTGCCAATTTTCTCTGCAGCGCCTTCATCCACAGCGCGACGACCCTTCATGTTTTTATCATTTTTATCTGGCTCTCTATTTTTAACCCCAAAAAGAATCTCTTTACCAACTTTCAAAAATGCATGATTGAATTTATAAAAGTTATCCGCCGCGTGCTTGACCGACACACCGTCTTTCACATCATCTAGTATGATATGGAATTCATTAATAAATTTATCCCCGGCTGGAGCTATCACTAACTGTATTGCAGCGCCTT
>CAYXDY010000075.1:0-3680 GCA_964463905.1 uncultured Candidatus Saccharibacteria bacterium | reverse complement strand
GATGATAGATCCGACGGAGAATTTGGAACCGATTCAGTTTAAGCCACTATCTCTATACGATGGGGAGAATGAAGCCATTCTACTTTTAGGGGACTGGCACTATGGGGCGGAGTTTAAGAATTTTAAAAACACCTACAATACGAAGATTGCACGTGAGCGCATTAATAAAGTTGTGGCGCAATGTCTGGCATATTGCGAGGTCATGCGGGTAAGAAAATTACATGTTATCAATCTTGGGGATTTGGTGGAAGGCAACATCCACGTGAGTTTGCGAGTCGAGAGCGAAATTGACGTCATCCAACAAACAATGCAGGTGGCGGAGATTTTGGCGGGGGTTCTTGCAACCTTGAAACAATCATTGCAGGAGGTGGTCTATTATCACGTTCATGACAATCATGGACGGATACAAGCCGATAAGTTTGCCCATATCGAGAAAGAGAACTTTGCCAAAATTATTGACTGGTTCCTGATAGAGCGCTTAAAGGGTTGTGACATACAATTTAATCCAGGCACCTTTGACGAGAACCTGGGATACTTCGAGTTGGACAACGGGAAGAAAGTGGCGTTCGTGCACGGGCACTTAGATAATGTCAATCAGGTCTTCCAAAACTTAGGGGGTCTACTTCGAGAAAGTTTAGACTATGTTTTCATGGGGCATTATCATGTCGTGAAGATGAAAGAGTTTAATGGGGGTAAGGTCTTAATTAATGGCTCACTTAAAGTGGTGGACTCCTATGCGTTGAACAAACGCTATGCAGGGAACTCCAGTCAGTTACTCTTCGTGATGGATGGCAGCAACGAGTTGCCGATTGTCATCAATGTGTGATATAATAAAAATAGAAATCAAAAACTAAGATTTTTGCAAGGACGGAACAGAAATGTGGCTGTCCTATTTTTATAACCTATAGGGTATAAACCTATATTAATCTTGTGACATTGCACCTGATAGGGTATAATATACATGAGTCGTCCTACATTCCTGAGTCCAAAAGGCAAAGGCATGAGAGGGTTGCGACGGGACGCCTTACAGGCAGGAGAAAGCACTCATAAGGTGCTTTTTTCGTTTTAAAATATATGGTATACTATATATGATGAGAAACATCAAAAGGAGATTATCATGAATGTTGAATTAAATGTTTCAGAGATTCTTGACCGTATGACTCAAGAAATCGCAACGCTTATCCGTCAAGTCTATATCAAAGACGCAGAAATTAGTGCATTAAAAGCACACATTGCCATGACCGCAGAAGTGGCAGTAGAAAGACCAGAGGTGACAGAATGAATACAGCACTCTTAGTTGAGCAATTAACCATCGCCATTTTGGGTTCCGCTATTGCGATTCCCGCTATCCAACGTTTTAAAAATTGGCTTCCATCGGAGAAATTCGTGGAACCAACATCAGCACTATTGTCCTTTTTAATTGGGGCAGGGGTTGCTATTTATTATGCAGAGGCTGCGCTCCTTGAAGCAGCAGTCATTGGCTTATTCTCATTAATTGGAGCAGAAACGATTTATAAGACTTTAGGAGAGAAGATGTCTTCTTACACAAAGTCAGACGTCGGTCACAGACCAGATTTGGGGGAATAACTATGTTATTTGGAATTGACATTTCAACTTGGCAAAAGCCGAAATTAATTGATTATGATAAGATTGCGCAGCAAGTCGATTTTGTAATCCTACGCTTAGGATACACAGGCTCTCGTGATGGGGTGTCCTGGGCTAAAGATGCTGAGTTCGATAAGCATTATCAAGAATTCAAAAAGCGTAAAGTGCCAATTGGAGTCTATTGGTTTAGTCGTGCCGATTCTCCAGAAAAAGGGGCTGCTGAAGCACGAGTCGTGCTAAGTCTTGTCAAAGACCTACAATTAGAGTTTCCAATTTGGTGGGATACTGAAGATACAACCTATCAAAACAAGGTTTCAAGAAGTGTGCTAACAGCAACTGCAAAAGCGTTCTGTTCAACAATTGAAGCCGCAGGATATTATGTTGGAATTTATGCGTCATTAAGTTGGGCAAATACTCATCTTAATATGGCGGATTTAAAACGCTATGATTTCTGGTTAGCCCAATATAATGATAAGCCTACCTATGCAGGGTCTTTCGGAATGTGGCAATACACATCAAAAGGTCGTTTAGAAGGCTATCCTCATGATTTAGACTTTAATAAAGCGTTCAAAGACTATGGCACTATTATTAAACAAGCGGGATTGAACCATTTAAAAGACCCAGAACCTATTATTGTGCCAAAACCTGAGCCTATTCTGCCTCCAGTTCATATTCCAGCACCTATTTGTGTCTTCCCAGAAGAAAAAATGAGAGAAATTCTTGTTCAAGAACTCGGAAAAATCAAAATTACGATTTCTGTAGGAGATTAAGGATGATTAAAAAAGTAAAAGAACCGTCCCAAGGCATCAATAGTCTAATTCTTGCGATTCAAGGTGACTCAAAACTAACGAAGCAAGAGAAAAATGAGTTTTTGAGCCTCGCAAATATCTATTCTGCTGATTTTACAAGAAATTTAAACAAAAGTTCGATGGAATTGTCGGATGAGAGTGGGTTAGACTTAGACACATGGAAGAAATTCCTATCTCATCCGCCAATTAAGCGGATTATTGAGAGTTATGTGAATGAAAAAATCAAGAAAAAGGCAGATTCAGCACTTTTAGATGGAACAGGAACCCGTGATGCTATTAATGTTAGAAAAGCAATGCTGGAAATGGAATCCAATGAGAATAATATGAAGTTTATTTTATTAAGAATCCCTGATAAGGTGGAAGATATTCATGAGTGAACTACAATTAAACTTTTTAAGACGAGATAGTTCGGGCAGTCGCTATTATGAGTGCCCTCTTTGTGCTGCTGAGTTAAAAGTTGACTCAACGACGTTCTATGGAGTCTGTCCTGCGTGTAAGATGACCCTTATTGACTATAAACCTGCCACTTATCAGCGTAAATTCCATCAATCGAACGCCCAATTTAAACTTAACATTGGGGGATTTGGTTCGGGGAAGACGACAATGTGTTGTGCAGAACTTGCACGTCATGTCTTAGAAGTTTCAAATGGAAGAAGCCTTATCACCGCTCCTAAACTTCAGCAAGTTAGAGATGCTGTGCTCCCTGAATTAGATAAATTTTTACCTAAACATCTTATTGCTAAGAAAGTAACGAGTCCTAATATCTATTATAAGATGAAGAATGGGCATGAAATCCTTGTCTATGCAAGTAATGATGAGCAGAATCTTCGTTCAATTAACTTAACTGCTTTCTATATTGAGGAAGCCAGTAACGTGGATTATAGTGTTTTTGCTCAGTTGGGTGCTCGTTTGCGTCATCCCGCAGGGGTTACGATTGATGAGAATGGTGAAGAGTCTTATAAGTTTTTAGGTCTTGTGTCGACCAACCCAGATGATGGGTGGGTTCGAGATAAGTTTCTTCTTCTTTCAGGCAAGATTTTTGCGAGTGATAGTATTGACCGAAGTCTATATGATAAAATCAGGAATAACAATGGCGATAAAAACTATCATTCTTTCATTTCATCAAGTCGAGATAATACATATTTGCCTAAACAATTTATATCAAGACTATGTATTGGGAAATCTATCAACTGGATTCGAAAATATATTGATTGCTATTTAGACGTTAAAGAAGGAGCAGTTTATCCTGAATTTGCATCAGGGGTT
>CAYXDY010000074.1:0-3746 GCA_964463905.1 uncultured Candidatus Saccharibacteria bacterium | reverse complement strand
AATTCTTGCTCGTGTCCAAATAATCTTCAGAGTTTTTTATCTCGAAAAAGAATTCAATACTCTAATTCCCCACCTGGAATAGCAAAGAAAGTGGCTTCTTTAGAATGCCTAAGAACCAGAAGCTTACCTTGGTGAATAATTATCCCTCTGCATTTTATTTTAGTTTGCTTTTCTTCCATAACTTAATTTATTGAATGCTTTATCATTTTAGCACCATCTTCTGATAGTGTAAAAGATGCCTCAATATGCTCGCCCTTTAGAACTCTAGGTAACCACAAAGGATCGTCCACCCACATTTTGTCATAAGGAATATCAGATATCTTAAACCACTTAGGCATCATTTCTTCTGTCTCGCACGGCTCACCTTGCCAGCTCTCTATTAAAAATATATGAACTCTCTGATTCCAGTCATCTTTGTTCTCAAAGAAGAAATCCATTACTCCCATTCCTTTTAATGCTGACTCTTCTACGTCAACACAAATCTCTTCTTTGATCTCTCGTATTGCAGACTGCTTGATGCTCTCGCCTTCATCCACCTTGCCACCAACTCCATTCCACTTGTCGGCACCAAAGCGACGCTTCTTCATCGCAAGCAGTATCTCTCCATCCTTAGGCTTATGTAAGAAAATTAAATTAGTCTCACGCATATTATTCAGTTGTGATGCCGTCGAAATGCTCGTCTTCATCTTTCTCCGCATCAGCTTTAATTTTGTGCAGAGTACCATCTTTGTGATTCGGGGGAGAATATAGAGTATATAGTTGTAATGTTTCTGTTGCGGAAGTATTTATGATGTTATGCTTTGCTCCTGCTGGAACTATCACCGCATATCCATCACTTATCGTACTTTCAACTCCATCTAGTATAGCCTTCCCCTCTCCTTTTTCGCATCGAATAAATTGATCTAGCTGATGCACTTCCTCGCCAATATCTTCACCAGTATTCAAACTCATAAGTACGAGCTGAATGTTCTGGCTAGTATAGAGAACGTGTCTGAAGTTTTTATTTTCCAGAGAAAGCTTCTCTATGTTATCAATATATCCTTTCATAATATTTTATTCTCCTATAAACTTAATTCCATCTGCTAATATTTTAAAATCTGCAAAATACTCATTTATGCGTGTAGCTGTCTGTCCTTCTTGTAAATACTTGGCCATATTGCCATCGTAGACTTCCTCTAATTCTTTAAGTTCTGGTGAGCCGAAGTATGGAGTGAACACCATGTAGGGTTGGAGTACGTATATATTATTACCAGACTCAGACTTAATAAAATATGTATATTGCCTTCTTGACGTGGTGTCGAGCCGGCTTGCTTCTTCGTTATATATTCCAATTAGACCGCTCATATTTGTGAGTGAGCTGAGCCTAACGGAAGACAAGCTTTCCGGATTTATTTTCTTGATGGCTATATCGTAATGAAACTTCCCTCCGCATTTATTGAGCCTCTTCGGGTCGAGCTCAAGCAATCGAACTCCTGTGCTGATGAAGCTCTCTGAATCAGGCAACTTTATTTTGGTAAATACATATTCGGAGTCAGACACATGAAGCGTATCCTCTGAGAAATATGTGTCTTCTTGTGGGCAGACTTTATTGCCTTCTTGTATTGTTACGTCACCCCAAGCAATAGGATAAGCAAATTCCAGGCTATTTTCAGGGCTACTATAAGAAGCATATTTAGGAATGATATTGGTATTAGGTTCAGTTTGAGGAGTAACACCTAAGATGAAGTAAGCCAAAAACGCAATTCCTATAATCCCAAAAAGACTCAATATTGTTCTATTCATTCTTATATTATACCACAGCATCATCTCGTTGCAGAAAGCTTGCTATAAGTGACCAACAAAATAGGGTAAACGAAAATACAATTGACCAATGAGTATTATAAATATATTTTTCAATTCCAAAGACTACTAACACTAAAATAGTTCCAAGTAATATTTCGATTCTATCAGCATTCCTGTCAGATAGTTGAACATTTTCACCTATATACTTTTTTCCAGAGAAAAACATTAAATTTAATGCTTGTATAATATTTAAAGCAGAAAAAAGGATAAAACCAAATTCTTTAGTGTTTATAATATATATTGACGATGAGACAGAGGCCAAAATTAAAGTAATTACGGAAAAATATTTTAGTGTCCTCATTTCACTTTCAGTTTTTGCCCTATTACTGAAAGCATGAAATATGCTATATCCGGCAGCACAGAAAATGAAGATTATACCCAACATCGCCTCTCCTCCTTTTTCCCCTTCAGTGAGATATGAAACTTCTTGCCAAAATTCACTATAGGTAAAAGCAATAAGAAAAAGGGTTAGTGCGGACACAAACAAACTAGCTTCAGTTGGTCTGGGTAATGGAAATATTCTCCTGAGAATACCATATATGCCATGAATTTTTATTAGGATTTTTCTGTCAAATTCTGATTCCTTAAAGCTAGAGAAATTGGATTTTATATTCCTATCTAGATACTTTAAGAGATAAAATATCCCAAGTGCGAGTATCGCCAAAGTTCCGATACCCACTATAGCTCCAGCCCATACCAATAAGTATTCTTTCATATTTTAATCAAACTTTCTAATGTCCTGTGAGTAAGACGGTACATCACCCACCTCTTGTGACCTAGGTGTAATTAGATATTTCTTTCTTGCCTCTTCTATTGAAAGATCCGTATCTATGAGCCCGTGCTCTAGGGCAAGCTCGTCTGCAGACGCTGTAAGCCACAGTTCCCATGAGAATGGAGATATTCTGCCTGGGGTGATGTTGTTGACATGCTTGGCAATGCTTGAGGTGCAGTTGGCAAAAAGAGTATTGTACCACTCTGGCTCCACCAAAAGGCTGTTCATCTTCTCCAGCATATCTACCAAGAAGAGGCGGGCGTTTTCGTCTTTCGCAAATTTGACCGGATACGCATATACATTATCCTTTCTTAAGTTAGCTCGAAGCATCACCACATCTCTCTCGTCGGCTGCTATATATATGAGTGGGTAGGTGCGCATAAAGCCTTTAGTTATGCTGTAATCTTGCCCTTTAAGCTTCCTAGCTTCTATGGTAATAGCCAGGAAATCACCATTATTGAATTCAAATGAGACGAAGGTATGAGCAACTTCCTCATTCTCGTTAAATGGCTCGGTGATGTACCAGACCTTCTTTATTTGAGTGAGGTCGTAAGTCCTGTCGTAATACGCTGGATGCATATCAGCCTCTGTCGGGCCGTATCTGTAATTACGTACGTTCTTAACAGTAACAAGGTCACCATCGAACTCTGCAGTCGAAGGTATGGTGAGATGCTCCTGCCAGTTGCCCTCTAGTGCCGGAGTCTTAGTAAACTGCCAGACTAATAATATTATAATAATTGCTAACAGTCCGAGACCAACTTTTTTAAATTTGTTCATTTATTATTTTTAAAATATTTTATTAATTTTAATTTCTTGCTTCTGTCCCAACTCTTTATCTCAGCTTCACGCTTTAATGCAGAAGACCTGTTAGGATACTCTTCTGTATACCTAATACTAACAACTTGCCTAGCGCTTGTATAGTGACCTCCCTTACCCTCTTTATGCTCATTGAAACGACGAGCTACGTCAGTTGTAATCCCCGTATAGAGAGATTTATCTTTGCATTCTAGGATATAGACGAAATACATAGTGCTGGGGTACATGGATTCGAACCACGATTAAAGGCTTCAAAGGCCTCTGTCCTACCATTAGACGATACCCCAATATAACTTACTTATCTTGCCCCAGAATC
>CAYXDY010000073.1:0-3795 GCA_964463905.1 uncultured Candidatus Saccharibacteria bacterium | reverse complement strand
AAAAGAGATAGAGTTGATGGTACCAGTTCCTGTGAAGGTAAAGTGTGCAAGATCAGCAGTAGCTTGACCTGCAACTAGAGTTCCAGAAGCTGGATTTGTCATTGACAAAGAAGCAGCGATAGGACCGGTCTGTACAGGAGTTGAACCTCCAGAACATGATTGACCTGTAATAGGGCTGAATCCTGCAGTTGACATACAACCTGCTGGAAGAGTGGTACCGCCTGTTACAGCAGTGTCACACTTAACTCCAGTAGTTGGGCTGTATCCTGCAGTTGATGTACAACCAGCTGGAAGGTTAGTTCCAGATGCTGGAGGCATACCACCACCAATCTGTGCGATAGCGGCAGCTCTAGAATTAGGTCCTAGGATACCGTCAGCGGCTAGATTGCGGCTAGCTTGCCAAGTCTTGGCAGCAGCTGCAGATAGTGGACCGAACTTAGAGTCAGCAACAAGATTGGCAGCACTGTAATCATTTAAGAATTTCTGCCAGATCAATGAAGCTTGACCAACACTGCCCTGTCTAACTGTAGCTGCATACTGAATATCAGATGCAGAAACATTTGCTTGCTGGGCTGCAACAGTGGTAGTGACAGCGAAAGCTCCCACGAACATTATTGCGACAAGCATAATTCCAAATAGGAATTTTGATTTTAAATTACTCATAAATTTTTCTAATTTTTTCTACGCCATTAATTAGTTTCGACAAAACTAAAAGCGTAATTTTCCCATCACTACCCTCTCTCGCCAAAAATTGATAATAAATTATAATGCGGCGAAATCCGATAGTGAACAGAGATAAACTAATACCATCGAAAACAAAACGATTGACTCCAATGAGATAAATCCCATCGGAATTGTCTATTCTATTTTCAATGATCTTCCCGATCTTCCATTGCGGCTTATTTGAGATTTTTTCGACGAAATCGCAAACAAACAAATGCAATGAAAAATAACAGAAATTATGATACGAGAATCCACCCGAAAGAGCGCATCTCGATCACAACAACATTATAGTATATAGCTATATGTAACAGCAATATACTATGTGGATAACCCCTGGAAAAAGGCGCTACCCATCTATGTAGTTTATCAGAATTTGGGGTCAAAAGCAAGATTGGCTTCGGAGGTGTGGTGAGCTCTGGTACTTGGTAGCTCGCCTGAGTGCTAAGCGAGGAAATACCTGCTCCACCTCTTCTCCCCTGTCTTCTTAAGGACGCCGTCTTTGATCATAGATATGAGCTCTCGCTGGAGAGTCTTCTCGCCACAAGTGGCGAGAGTGCCTACTGCCCGAGTGCGGATGTCCGTGATGGTGGCAGAGCCGGCGTTGTGACGGATAAAGGACACTATCTCAGCTCGGCGTTGTCTTTTTAAAATATCAAAATCTTGCTGAGTTTTTTTCAAAGTATTTGTATCGGACATCTGCACTCCTTTGAGCGCGCTGAGAAGTGTGGCCCCTTTTTGGACACCTATTCTGGTAGGGCTCGGATGTCTCTTAGAGAGGTAGCTGTGGTCGGCGGGAGTGACTTGAAACTTACGGACAGCGTCCTTCATACCCAGCTGTGGAGTATGGAAGAATTCTTCGCGGAAGAACTCGGCAAGGTCTACCTCGCCTCTCGTCTCTGCCATTTTATCACTGGCATTACTAACTGCCTCGGCGAGCTCGGAGAACTCGACTTCGAGAATCTCGGAGTTCATCTCGGAGACAATACCGAGAGTCCGAGCGATACCTAAAAAGGACATAAGCTCGGCAATCTTGGAAGAAGAACGGAGAGGGTCTTGGTGGATGTCTGAGAGAATCTCGGCACCCAATGTCCGTAATTTATTACGGAGTGGCTCGTCTCTGTCTATGATGTCCGTTACTATATAGAGTGCAGTTATAAGCTTATTTGTCTTGGTGTACGATATGGATACAGAGATGTCCTTTATGGCAAATGCTTGGGTATTGGCACCTGTGTCCTTGAGGCTTTTGAAATTCTTAGAGTTGTCGTTTTGACCTAACATCTGTCCATTATGTATCGGACAAAGGAAAAATGCAAGCATGCTCCTTTGTCCCAATTTTCAATTTACCATTCTCAATTTTCAGTGAATTTGCAATGTATCAATGTTTAAAAATTAACTCATTAAGTCTTGATTGCAAAATTGCCAAATTGAAAATTTGAAAATTATTTTTAATTATATTCTTGTGCTAAAATAATCACATATGTCTAAAAATGGAAACAAGAAACGCAAAGCTAAAGATGCTGAAGAGTACGTTCCAAAACTCCAAAGTCAAACCAAGCATGGGATAGTCGCAGTCATCTTCTTCGTCCTTGCAGCATTCTTCTTAATGTCGGCTTTTAACATCGCCGGACCAGCGGGAGAATTCTTCTATGAGAAATTTTACTTCCTTCTTGGTGTCGGGTACATACTTCTACCACTTCTCTTCGTGTTGCTCGGATACTCTTTCCTCAAGTCGGAGACTCCCAACTTCGGCTGGATACGCACCGCTGCCTCCACCCTCTTCTTACTCTCTTCGCTCGGCATGATAGACGTCGCCTCAGGTGCAGATAGTGGTGGCTTCCTCGGGCAAGTCTTGGGGCGCCCATTCGTGGCTCTCTTCGACGTCTTCGTGAGTATCCTCTTCCTCTTAGCGATGTTGATCATCTCCATCTTAGTGATGTTTGATACTCGGCTCGAGCTCATCGGAATATTTAAAAATCTCTGGGCCCTCATAACACGCAAGAAGACTCCCGCAGTAATAGACGGACTGTCTGAAGACGAGAAGAAAGAAGTAGAGAAATCTATGCCGAAGGAAGATGAAGAAGATGAAGAGACGACGAGTGACAAAATCAAGAAAGCTCTCGGGGTGAAGATCAAGCTCGCAGGCGAGGAAGATGAAGAAGAGATGCCTATCAAGAAGCGCAAAACTGCCTTCGTCTCCACCTATGTCCCCCCTCCACTAAACCTCCTAGAAGAAGACAAAGGCAAGCCGAACACTGGCGACATCAAAGCGAACGCCAACATCATCAAAAGAACTCTCGCCAACTTCGGCATCGTGGTGGAGATGGATGAGATTACTGTCGGCCCCACTGTCACCCGCTATGCGCTGAAGCCAGCCGAAGGTGTGAAGCTCTCCAAGATAGTCGGTCTGCAGAACGACCTAGCACTCTCTCTAGCCGCCCACCCTATCCGTATCGAAGCCCCTATCCCCGGCAAGTCGCTAGTAGGCATAGAGATACCTAACAAGTCTAAGTCTATAGTCGGCCTGGCTACCCTCCTCGGTGACGACAAGTTCCAGAACTCTCCTAAGCCTCTTACTATGGCTCTCGGTAGAGGTATCAACGGCAAGGCTGTCTTCGGCAACCTAGCAAAGATGCCTCACGTATTGGTGGCAGGAACTACTGGCTCTGGTAAGTCGGTGACTATCCACTCTATGATTACTTCCCTGCTGTACCGCAACGGACCAGACGATCTCAAATTTATAATGATAGACCCGAAGCGTGTGGAGCTCACCCTATATAAGAACATCCCTCACCTGCTGACTCCTGTCATCACTGACGCCAAGAAGGCAATACTGGCACTCAAGTGGGCTGCAAAAGAAATGAATCGCCGTTATGACATCCTAGAGGCTGAAGTGGTGCGCGACGTAGAGTCTTATCACAACACCATAGTAAATAGAAAAGCTACCAAGAACGAAGATGGTTCCGAGTCCGCACCAGACCGTATGCCATATATTGTCATATTCATAGACGAGCTCGCCGACATTATGAGCTCCTACCCTCGCGAGCTTGAGGCCGCTATAGTCCGCCTGGCTCA
>CAYXDY010000072.1:0-3906 GCA_964463905.1 uncultured Candidatus Saccharibacteria bacterium | reverse complement strand
CTCTCCGTAGTCTACAATGGCGGGGTCGAACTTGATCTGCAGCACTTCGACATGGCCGGTCGAGCCCGAGCAGACCTCCCGGTACGTCGGGTGCTCCTTGCTGAAACGACAAGGGGTGTTGTTTGTTTTAGGGTATATGTTATACTTGTAATATATGAAAAAGATTAACAACGGTTTCTCTTTAATTGAACTTATGGTGGTTGTGGCTGTTATTGCTTTGTTGTCAGCTCTAAGCATGCAGTATCTTGGCAGTGCCAAGAAAAGGGGAGATGACACTGCAGTGAAGACCAACTTAGCTACAGTAAGAGCGGTAAGCGAGATATTTTTTCTAGAAAATGGTAATTCGTATTTACCTTCTGGTGGAAGTAATTTTTCTTTAGCAACTTGTCCTGTCTATAATGCCTCTGGGGTCAATATGTTGTCTGTAAGTAAGCCCGTAGCCGATTCTATTGCTGAAGCAACAAAAAGAGGGATAGGCAATGCTTGCGCCAATTCTTCTGCTCGTTGGGCTGTGGCTGTGGGGCTTAAGGAAGTGCCTGGTAGTTCTTGGTGCGTAGACGCAGAAGGGGCTGCTAAGGTTGTAAACACAACACCATCACTTGCTATAGATGGAAGTAATTTTATTTGTTATTAATCATGATACTTATTTTTACAATTCTATTTTTCATCCTTGGTCTGATTACAGGTAGCTTCTTGAATGTGGTCATAGCTAGGTACAACACAAGTCGTACGCTTGGTGGACGGAGTGCCTGTATGTCTTGTTGCCAGACTCTTTGCTGGTATGAGCTTATACCATTATTCTCTTTCTTGGGGCTTAGAGGGCGATGCAGGAGCTGTAAGACCAAGATTTCTAAGTATTATCCTTTAGTAGAATTCGTCACTGGGCTTCTTTTTGCAGGAATTTTCCTTAAGTTTCAAGATATATTTGTTGCTGACATTGTGGCGTTCTTTGTTATGTATTCTTACTATGCAGTATTGTTTTCAATTTTAATTATTATTGCTGCTTATGACTTGAAGCATAAGATCATTCCAGACCTATTATCCGCATTACTACTCGGCATTTCTGTGCTCGGATTGTTTATTTTTACTCCTTCAGTTGCGGGTTTTGCCCCTCGTGTCCCAGAGACCATGGAGCTTCTGTCTGGTGTATTTCTGGCACTGCCTTTCTTATTATTCTGGCTGGTTTCCAGGGGGGCATGGATGGGGCTAGGAGATGCCAAGCTGGCTTTGGGTCTTGGGTATATGCTTGGGTTAGCACGAGGCCTATCAGCTATAGTTATGTCGTTTTGGATAGGTGCTGTTGTCGGCGTCTTGTTAATTGCCATGAGAAGTCACAAGATTAAAAGCGAGATACCTTTTGCTCCATTTCTTGTATTAGGTGCAATACTAGCTTTCTTCTTTGAGCTCTACGTATTTCCAGTGTTTTAGCTCCAATGTATAAAATAATTTCCAAAATTGAAAATTGTAAATTGAAAATTGGAAATTCCAACCGTGGTATGACCTACGTAGAACTAATAGTGGTTTTAGGGATTTTCAGTTTAATGTCATCTATTATGATTTTTAATTACGGAGCCTTCCAGTCTAAGGTTGATATTAAGAATTTGGCCAATGATGTAGCTATTAAGATAGTCGAGGCTCAGAGGGCAGCTAACTTCGGCATCTTGCCTTCTGGGGCAGTAGGGAGTGATTGGAAGCCTTCTTACGGTGTGCACTTTGACATAGATGCCGACAACAAAAGATTTATTTACTTCGTAGATTTAGCTAATCTTGGAATTTACGATGGGGGCAGTGAGCTTTTAGAACAAATCAATATCACTAAGGGTAATTTTATTGATAGAATAGATATTTATAATGGAATCACTGCTGTAACCCCGAATCCCACAAGCATGACTATCACCTTTACCCGCCCTAGCCAAGAAGCCACCTTTTATTCTGGGAACAATCCAATAGCCCTTGTCGGTAGTTCAGGTAACTATTAAATCTCAGGATATGAGCGTTACTTCGCATATTAAAATTTATCGATCTGGTAGAATTCAAATTGATTAAAATGCCTAACATTAAATTCAACCACACAGCCGGATATACAATTATAGAAACAATGATAGCTATTTCCATATTTCTAGTTGTAGTAACTATAGGTACCGGCTCTCTCTTGAATGCCAACCTTATTCATCACAAATCTTCAGATATGAGGTCCATTATGGATAATATGAGCTTTGTCTTGGAAGACATGTCCCGTAGTTTAAGAGTGGGTACAAGTTATCGTTGTTTTTTTACAGAGTCTATTCCTACTTCGGCATCCTTGGTGCCACAAGACTGTGTTGACGGTAATACAATAGCTTTCCTCCTCGAAGGAGAACAATTGGCCTATCATTTAACTACTGATGGTAAGATAATCAAATTTATTAATGGTTTTGCAGATGTATATCAACTCACCCCAGACGAAGTTGTTATAAATCAGATTTCAGGCTTTACTGTTACAGGTGCACCAAATCTTACTGCTGGAGATACTCGTCAGCCTTTTGTAAACATAAGATTGGTAGGTGAAATAATTTCTAAGGAGGTAGCGAGCCCATTCTCAATTCAAACATCCGTTTCACAAAGGTTGGTAGATATTCAATAGATAAAATACATGCTAAAAATTAATTTTAAAAAATTCAATAAAAGAGAAGAAGGGTTCACACTAGTAGAGACATTAGTAGCAGTGTCTATCTTCAGCGTATCTGTGGTGGCCCTGATGGTTGTATTGGGTAAGGGTATAGCCGACAGTAATTATGCTAAGAAGAAAATAATTGCCGAGAACCTGGCTCAGGAGGGAGTAGAATCTCTTAGGAATATTAGAGATAACACTGTACTTTTTGCTGCTACAGGGCAGGTTGGATGGAATTCATTCATCGCTAATATTGGTAATAGTGCATGTAATAATACCGGAAGTCGTTGTTATGTTAACGATAGCCTTATCTTGGTCTCGTGTGGTGGTCAGTGTCCAGAAATGAGGTATGATTCGTCGACAGGTAGATATGGATATAGTGGAAGCCTGTCAGGCTTTAGGAGGACAATTACGGCTGTTACAGATATTAACAACGAGGTTAAGATTTCTTCGCTTGTAACTTGGAGCCATGCGGGAGTCAATTACAGTGTTACCTTATCAGAAACTTTGTTTAACTGGATGGATTAATGAAAAAATATATTCAAAAAAATAGAGGATTTGCATTACTTTTTACTGTTATGATTTCCAGTATCATTTTATCTATTGCGCTTGGAGTAAGTAATATTGCGTTTAAACAGATAAAATTTGGAACCTCTGCTAAGGAAGCCAATGAAGCCTTTTTTGCCGCAGATACAGGCGCAGAATGTGCTTTAGCTAATGACAAGTTTACATCTAACTCCTTTGTCTCTTCTGGGGGCTCTGGGGTGGTTACTTGTCTGGGTGGCAATATAAATCTTAACCCTTCATACCCATATCCGTTTTTCCAATTTATTGTTACTGAACTAGGAAGCGACAATGATGGATGTGCTGTTGTTACTGTGGAAAAGGATGCTGTCAGTAATCCCCCGAACGTTTATACCGAAATTATTTCGAAAGGTTATAATTTTGATGGTATTGATGGATCCTGCATTTCTGCCAATCCCAATAGAATTGAACGTGAGGTTAAGATTAACTACTAAGATTTCATGGATAGAAAGATTGCAGAAGATAGAATTAATAAATTAAGAAAAGAAATTGCGCATTTGCGTACAGAGTATCACGTGTACGACAATCCATCTGTGACGGATGATGTGTACGACTCTTTAAATAAAGAGTTAAGGAGTATTTTAAAAAAATATCCTGAATTTATAGACCCAAATGCTCCAGAAGAGCGAATTGGGGGTAGGCCACTAGATAAATTTGTGAAAGTTGCTCAT
>CAYXDY010000071.1:3080-3942 GCA_964463905.1 uncultured Candidatus Saccharibacteria bacterium | reverse complement strand
CCTGCCACAGCGTGGTCCTAGACGAAGCAGACAGAATGCTAGATATGGGATTCCGCGACGACATGATATTTATCATCGGTAAGACCAATGAAGATCGCCAGACTTTATTCTTTTCAGCAACCCTTTCTCCTGAAATTAAGAAGCTCACTGCTCAATATCTCAAGGACCCAGTATTCATATCTGTTATCTCAGGTGAGACCGCTAAGAACATCGACCAAGATGTAATACGTACTCGTACTCGCGAAGAGAGACTAGACAGACTACACGAAGTACTCAAGGCAGATGGCTCCGACAAGGTGCTTATCTTCTGCGAAATGAAGCACAGCGTAGATACACTTACTAAAGACTTAAACAAATTTGGCTTCAAGGTGGGCTGTATTCACGGCGACAAGCGTAGCCGTGAGCGTATCCGTACTCTAGACTTATTCAAGCAAGACAAGATAAATATTCTTATTGCTACCGATGTGGCTGCTCGTGGACTCGATATTCCAGACGTAACTCACGTTATCAACTACGATGTACCTCAGACCTATGACACCTACGTTCACCGCATAGGCCGAACAGGCCGCGCTGGTAAAAAGGGGACAGCTCTTACTTTCGTACCAGGGTAAACTTCTGATATACTATTTTTATGGGAGTGGAGAAAAGAATAAAAATTATTCGAAGCATTCATTATGGAGTAATTTTTCTGTTTTTTGTGAGTTTGTATTTAATTCTTAAAACAGAGGATCTAGGTTTGTATGGAGCTACTGCCATATTATTTATGGGTGGGGTTCAGTATGGGTATAAAGGGGATTGTCCGCTAACGACAGAGGAGCACAAGGCATTAAGAAAACTAGGCCATAAACCAGAGGGCAAATTC
>CAYXDY010000071.1:0-3070 GCA_964463905.1 uncultured Candidatus Saccharibacteria bacterium | reverse complement strand
ACCTACTTGCAACTCATGTGGGATTAAATGTACCCACTTTTATCATCACCAGTGTTGCAGTGTTTGCCTTTGTTATCTCAGGCCTCAGGTTGGGGGATTACTTCTTAAGTTTAATTTAAATAACAAAAGACCCGCATATTGCGGGTCTTTTAGTTTATGTTATTATTTTGCTTTAACTAGTCCGGCCTTAAGGAGGGTAGCGTAGGCACCATTTTTCTTCATAGTGCGCATACCGCGAGTTGAGATTTCAATATTTACAGATTTACCGAGCTCAGGGACAAAAACCTTCTTCTTTTGAAGATTTACGTACTTTCTGGCCTTGCCTGTAGGGTTGAACTGGGTGGCACGAGTCCTGTTGGAATAGCCGCCACCGACAATTGAACCTTTATTTGTAACTACACATGTTTTCGCCATAGTTTTTTTATGGTATCATAGAAGAAGTGAAGTGTAAAGTGCAAAGTAAAAAGTGCAAAGTAGATGAGAAATTCTAAAGACACGATTTTAACTCCAGAGCTTAAGGTTTTTTCTTTCAAAGAAAGCTTAAATTTCTATACTAACCTAGCAGGATTTGAAATTTTATACGATAGACCGGAAGAGGATTTTGCCATGCTTGGAATAAATGGTGCTAGGATTATGATTGAAGGTTTAACCGACAAAACCCGAGCTTGGAAAGTGGGTGATTTAGAAAGGCCTCTTGGTAGAGGAATGCATTTTCAGATAGAGATACCAGACGTTAAAGATTTATATCAAAGATTTATTAATGCAAAATGGCCAATTTTTGTTGATATGGAAGAAAGATGGTATAGAAAAAAAGATAAAAAAGTAGGGAACAAACAATTTTTAGTACAAGACCCCGATGGGTATTTGCTCAGATTTTTTCAAGACCTAGGGGAAAAATCATATGAAGATTGAAAGATTTGAAGATGTGATTGCATGGAAGAAGGCAAAAGAACTTACGATTGCTGTTTATAAGTCGTTTAGAGCTTGTAAAGACTTTTCGTTTAAGAATCAGATTGAGAGGGCTTCTGTTTCAGTAATGAACAATATTGCTGAAGGATTCGAACGACAGACTAATAAAGAATTAAAGAATTTTCTTTATATCTCCAAGGGTTCATGTGGAGAAGTGAGATCTATGCTAGAATTAGCATATGAGTTCGAGTATATAAAAAAAGAGGATTTTCAACATTTAGAAAGTCTATCTATGGAAATATCAAGGATTCTAGCCGGATTTATTAAGAAATTGTAATTTTACTTTCAACTTTACACTTTTAACTTTATAACTTACCTATGCAAGCCATCGACGCAATTTTCTATATAGCTATATTGGTAATGTCCATTGTGATTCACGAGATATCACACGGCTTTGTGGCGGAGTATTATGGCGACAAGACAGCTCGACATGCTGGCAGGCTTACTCTAAATCCCATCAAACACTTGGACCTTTTCGGCTCAATACTCCTCCCAGCGTTTCTGGTCCTGACCAAAGCTGGTTTTCTCTTCGGCTGGGCTAAGCCCGTGCCTTACAACCCCGACAATCTCTCGGACAGGAAGTGGGGGACATTTTGGGTTGCTTCTGCGGGAGTTATATCAAACTTTTTTATTGCAATTATTTTTGGTCTTATCATTCGCTTATCTTTAGGAGTTGTAGATTCTGCACCTTTTTATTTTATTACCTCCTCTATTGTCATCGTCAACCTGGCTTTAGGCATATTCAATCTTCTGCCAGTGCCTCCACTTGATGGATCCAAAATACTGTTCACCCTCCTACCATATTCTTATCGTGGAGTTATCAATTTCATTGAGCAATACGGACTCGTCTTGCTCCTTGTCTTCGTAATCTTTTTCGCCAAGTATTTATTCCCGATTATTTCGTTTTTATACACCCTTTTGACTGGGTTATCCCTCTAGGTGGAGGGCAGCTTGCATTTTTAAAGGTTTTGTAGTAAATTAGGCACTAGGCAACTAGGCCTTAGGCACTAGCAAGTTTATAGCTAAAGCCTAGAGTCTAAAGCCTGTTTTTAATTTCATGCCAACAATCAATCAATTAATTAAGAAAAGCCGAGTAAAGAATCACAGTAAATCTAAGACTGTGGCTCTTGCTCGTGGATTCAACGTCCTTAAGAACCGCCCAGTATTCTTCCCAGCTCCATTTAAGAGAGGAGTATGCACCAAGGTATCTACCACCACTCCTAAGAAGCCAAACTCTGCGCTTCGTAAGATTGCCCGCGTAAGACTAACCAACGGAATGGAAGTAACGGCTTACATCCCAGGTGAAGGACACAACCTCCAAGAACACTCTGTGGTAATGCTACGAGGAGGACGTGTTAAGGACCTTATCGGAGTAAGATATCACATCGTTCGTGGTGTACTCGATACTCAGGGAGTAGAGAAGAGACGACAAGGCCGCTCTCTATACGGTAACAAGAAGCCAAAGGTAGGGGCGAAGAAATAGTTCGACAAGCTCACTATAAATAATTAAAATTATATGCGACGAAAAGTAAAAAATAGAAATATAGTAGCCCCAGATTTCGTATACAATAGCGAGAAGCTGGAGAAGTTCATCAACTACATCATGTGGTCTGGAAAGAAGGAAACTTCTCGTAAGGTTATGTATGCGGCTCTTGATACCATCAAGGAGAAGACTGGTAATCCTAACCCGCTAGAAGTATTTGACTTAGCCATGAAGAACGCTGGTCCTCTAACTGAAGTCCGCTCTAAGAGAATCGGAGGTGCCAACTACCAGGTCCCTCGCGAAGTTCGCCCTGAGCGCCGTCTAGCACTCGCTATGCGATGGATTCGTGACGCAGCTCGCTCTGGTAAGGGTAAGCCTATGCACATCAAGCTTGCTGACGAGCTAATAAACGCTTCTAAGAACGAAGGAGTAGCCATAAAGAAGAAAGACGATACTCACAAGATGGCCGAAGCCAACAAAGCCTTCGCCCACTTCGCTTGGTAGTTCGACTAAGCTCACTATAAATAATATTAAAGAACTTAAAAAAATCCCCGAAAGGGGATTTTTTGTTTTCCTTGACTTCTTTTTTAGAGGTGGGATACTTTAGGTATTAATAAA
>CAYXDY010000070.1:0-3994 GCA_964463905.1 uncultured Candidatus Saccharibacteria bacterium | reverse complement strand
AACAAAGAGGAATATTGGGCGAGTATTACCTAGAGACACTGCTTAAGAACGTGATGCCTCCAGGGAGCTTCGAGATGCAGTACAAGCTCGGCAAGAACGACGACGGTGAAGATCTAATACCTGATGCTGTAATATTCGTAAGAGAAAAGATTATCCCAGTAGACTCCAAGTTCTCTCTCGACAACTATAATCGCATCATAGATGAGCGCGATGGAGTGGAGCGTGAAAGACTAGAAAAGCTTTTTGAAAACGATCTTAAAAACAGAATTGTTGAGACCTCTAAGTATATCCGCCCGGAACTCGGCACTATGGAATTCGCATTTATGTTTATCCCCCACGAAGCTATTTACTACGATTTACTCATCGGCCGAGTCGGTAAAGGCGAAGATGAAAATCTCATTCAGCGCGCTGCCAACAAGTACCGAGTCATAATAGTCTCCCCTACCTCCTTCCTTGCATATTTGCAGACAGTCCTGCAGGGACTTAACGCTCTTAAGATAGAGAAAGATGCTGTAGAAATACGTAAAAGGGTTGGAGAGCTCGGTACTCACTTGAAGGCCTACGAGGAGTATCACAACAAGCTAGGTAATGCCTTGGGCACTGTGGTCAACCATTACACTGCCTCAGGTAAAGAGCTGAAAAAAATAGATAAGGATGTACTTCGTATTTCTGGTAGTTCACCGGAGCTAATGCTTACTGACGTAGAGAAGCCGAGAGCAGAAGATTAATCCTCAATGAACTCTTCGGCTTCCTTTGGAGTTAATAATTTTAATCCCAAAGCTTCGTAGACTATTACCTTCCTCCGTTCATCTATTTCGATTCGGATAAAATCATCTAAACCCTCTTTACGCATATCTACTTTAAGATTTGTTAAAACCTTTTTGATTAATTCTATCTGCTTTTCTCTAGGAGCTATAATAAAATCTCCTGGCTCAATATCTTCGTAGTATCCTGGTGGAAATGATAGCCAGTCTGCTATCATCTTTAAATTGGCTTCTCTTTTTACTCCACCATTATCTTCGATTTTAGAAATTCCCTCTGGCATATAAACATTGTAATATGAATAAATAAAAATACAAATTAAAAAGCCGACAGCATCCTCTAGGGAGTGCGTGTCGGCTCTTCTGAGATTTATCTAAGGATCTCCAACCTCTTGTTCAGAATTAAACCGCTGAACGGACGGTGTGTATCGCTACCTACTGATTCCGAGCAGGTGCCACGGGATACCCGTCGGCTTCTCGGCGCGCATCGCAGCGTCGCCGAGTGGGTACGCCATCGGGGTAACCCCCTTGGCGGAGGCCCAGGACACTTCGCCGTAGACCTCGTCCCACCGGGTGTAGTTTACCAACTTCACGGTGAAGTGGTACCAACGCCCGTTGGGCAGGTCGGAGGCCATCGGGACCTCGAGGTCGAAATCCTGACACCCAAGGTTCCCTGTTGGGATACCAAAGATGTAGAACTTGTCCTCGCGCGAGCCCCAGCTCGCGTTTTTAGTCGGACCTTGTACCACCACAGAGAGCCCCGACCAGTCACGCCCGTAAGTCCGGTTACAGACGGTGAGTACCGCCTTCTCCGGACCCTGAGGATCGAAGTTTGTATCTGCATTCACTCCGACGAGGAGCTCCTGCAGACGGAGCGAATGGTGCGTGTACGCGCCGTACTCCGAGGAGTAGTACACCCGTCGACGATCGACGTGGTGATACTGGCTCGACACTTCGAGCTCGTACCACCCCTCTTCAAACCGGTAGCCGAGATCGGCAGGCTTGAACGAGTAGGCTCCCGTGGCGTTGACGCAACCGATTGCGCGTGCGCAATCGGTTGTCGACATCCATACCGCTTCGCCAGTCTCGGCGATGCGGTACAGAGTCATGTAAGCTCCGAGGCCTTCTGTCGTGACAGGCATCAGAAACTCGTTTTTCACCACACCTTCAATGGCCGGCGGTGTCGCGCAGGTCAGCGAGAAGTCACCGTTTGTCAACGAGAACTCTTGACCTTCGTCGGTGACACCAACGACCCGGACGGAGACAGGCACCCCGAGGCACAAGGCCACGGGAATCCGGAAGTGGAACGCGTTGATGCCCTCCCCTTTCCATGCGTTGATGTCAGGTCTGCTCCATTGTGTCGGCTCCTGCCACACCGGAGCTCCTCCAGTGCCTCTGTATACTCTGACGAGTGTCGACGCCGTGGGTCGCACCGTCTGGATCACCCAGCCGGCGATGGCGTCGTGCTGCCCCTGGTAGTCCACCTGGCCGATGCCAAGCGAGACCGGCGTGGTCGGCACCTCTTGCGCCATGACAGGCGAGGCGAAGATGACCACGAAAAGAGCGATGAACGTGAGCACGAGGGTCGAGATCCTATTTTTCATTGTCAATGTCCTATTCTGAAACAGTCGGCCGAATTGGACGACTAGTGGGTGTATTATATCATAATCTTGACTTAAAGTCAAGTATGTGTAGTGGTTAATTATATCTTTTTCTACCTAAGCCTGTGTGGAATATCCCCTATCGGAGTTAGCTTCATTTTGTTTAACTTAGGCGCTAAGAGGTCAATTATTTTCTGCACTCTTTTAGTCTCTGTATCTAAATCATAAAAGTTGGAGAAAGTCTTAATGCGATAGATAACAAGCTCCCCTTCAACAAATTCCATATCATAATCCCAGCCTAAATCTAGCAAGCTCTGAAATAAATCAGGGGTGAACAATTCTAGTGTTTCTGCTTCATATTCTTTCGGAGCAAGTAGTTTAAACATCTTCGCAAATTCTGTCGGTAGAGAGATGTTGACCGCATTAAATGAAAGAGTGGCGGTGTTCAGCCAATCCTTCTTGTAGTTTAAATATATATGCGGGAAGGTTCCATTGAACTTTATTTCAAAAACCGTAAAATAATACGTGGATCTATCTCTACCAGAACCAGTGGAATAACTATACTCAAAAATACTAAATGGGTGGTTGAGGTAACTCCCTTCTATTGACTGATGCCCTCTTTGCGAATGACCTAAATGAAACACTAGGCCCTTTTCGTGAGTGATATCTCTGCGAGGTATATAATTCCAGCCATATTTATTTGCTATTGTCTTCCAGAAAGCCTTCCTTGCTTTGTGATGTATCCATCCTACCCAAGCCATCATAATGAACATAATGGGGAACAAAAAGTAGGAATAAGGATGCATGTCAGGGTTCAAAAACAAACTAATAAATAAATACAGGAAAATCATCACCGCAATGAAAGAAAGCGTGCGGGCCACAGGAGTCATTAGGACCTGGTTAGTATCAAGAACCTCCTTGAAATCTGGGTCAATGTTTTGCATATAATTATTATAACAGAAAGCATAAGCCTTGTAGAAAAGAAAACCTGAACAGCTCAACTTTTGAGCCGTTTAATTAAAAGGCTTTAATTTCACATCCACATCAATATGTTCTTCAGCAACAGAAAAGTTGAATATTTCTGTACATTTTCTAACAATATCTTTATTACTAGTTTGCACAATCTCAATTCCAGCCTCACTTAATCTCTTTATAGCATTTGCCTCACCTATTGGATCTCTGGCTCCATATACTACCTTCCCTATACCCGAGCTGATAATAGAAGAGACGCAATCAGTCATTCCTATTTTAGTCCTCTTGGTGCATGGCATAAGAGTTGTATATAAGATAGTATTTTTTGATATCTGCAATCCTTGGTCTTTTACTATATAAAACAAGATATCTTCGGCATGATAAACTCCATCGTCTGAACTTGCTTCAGCAAGAAGAATCTCACCATTTTCCACCAGACAAGCAGAAACTATCCCTCTGGGATCTTTAGAGTTAGTAGCTACTTCATATAAATGCTGGAAGATCTCTTCTTCGGTCATAGGGTAATTATAGCAGAATAACAACTATGCTATAATTCCAGCAATGCATATAAATTCACTACACCACTATTGTTGGTTCCACACCCTTTTAGGGAGGTGTTAGTGTGCCATGCAATAAGTAGTAAAAAAATAGCATGAATAT
>CAYXDY010000069.1:0-4062 GCA_964463905.1 uncultured Candidatus Saccharibacteria bacterium | reverse complement strand
TGGGACTCTATACACCCACAGAGGGAGAAATAAAATTTAATGACATTCCCTTCCATGAAATCTCGAAAGAAGAACTTCGCAAGCAAATAGGCTTCGTGTCTCAAGACACTCAACTCTTTGCCGGGACTATTCGCGAGAATTTGTTATTCGTTCGTCCTCTGGCTACAGATGCAGAATGCCTAGACGCACTTCATAATGCTCAATGTCAGAATTTGTTAGAGCGAGGTGGTAATGGTCTTGATACTTTAATTGGTGAAGGCGGGGTCAAGCTCTCCGGCGGGGAGAAGCAGAGGCTATCTATTGCGAGAGCCTTATTGCGTAAGCCAAGTATTCTTATATTTGACGAGGCCACTTCTTCACTCGATTCTTTAACCGAAGAAGAGATAACCAAGACCATTAAGCAAGTATCTTCAATAGATAAGCATATTGTTGTGCTCATAGCTCACAGACTTTCTACTATTATGCACGCAGATACTATACATGTGCTGGAAAAGGGTAAAATAGTAGAGCAAGGCTCGCATGATAAGCTCTTAGGAGAGAAGGGACTTTATTAGGCGATGTGGAGACAGCAAATTGGAGACAGATGTGATACAATATAGTTTGATTATTAATTAATATAATAAAAATGGCAAAAGGAAATAATGCTAGAAGAAAGGAAGTGAAGAAGCCAAAGAAGGCAAAGAAATAATAAAAGCCCCGCATTTGCGGGGCTTTTATTATTTAACTCGTGTGCTACAATCTACCAATGAAAGATAGTAGTATCCAGATACTAGTTATTGATTTAGGGAGCCAATATACCCAGATAATCCGCCGGAGCCTTCGATACTTGGGCTTCCATTCTATTATTCTACCTCCGACTGAATCGCTGGAATGGGCCAAGATGAACAAACCCAAAGCTATAATCTTCTCTGGTGGGACAATCAACATCTCTGATTCTAATGTTCCTCCGATACCAAGAGAGTTTTTAGAATTAAGGACTCCAGTTTTTGGTATTTGTCTTGGTATGCAATGGATTGCTTACGAGCACGACAAGAATGCTATACAAGCGATACCCGAGGGCAAGTCATATGGACCCGTGGAGGTGACCCTTGGCGAGAGTAAGCTTTTCGATAATTTAAAAAAGACTATAAATGCTTGGTCTTCACATGGAGACTCAGTGAAGCACCCACCAGAAGGCTTCCGAATAATAGCTACATCTAAAGACGGTAGTGTAATAGAAGGCATAGAGTCTGAAGATAAGAAACTCTTTGCCGTACAATTCCACCCTGAAGTGGAACAGACTGAGGATGAAAATATAATTCTCAGAAATTTTGTTGAGGGTATTTGCGGATGTGTACCAGACTATGATCATAGTGACGTGATTAATGAGATAAGAGAAAATACTAAAAAGACTCTAGGGGATGGCGTCGCAATTATTGGAGTCTCGGGCGGAGTAGACTCTACTGCTCTAGCAGCGATATTAACTCCAACACTTGGTGACAAACTCAAATCATTCTTCATAGATACAGGAGGCATGAGGAAGGATGAAGTAGAAAGAGTGAAAGAAATAGCTATAAAGGCAGGAATTTCACTTCAGGTAGTTGATAAATATAAAGATAAATTTATTGAAGCAGTGGGAAGTACTATAGATGCCGAAGAGAAGCGAGCTCAGTTCCGAAAGGTATATGGAGAGGTGTTTAAAGAAGTAGCTAAGGAGCATAATGCTACCCATATGATCCAAGGCACTCTGGCTACAGACCTAATTGAGTCCGGGGGCTTAGGGAAGTCGGCAGTTATTAAAACTCATCATAATGTAAACCTAGATTTGGGCTTGAAGGAAATAATGCCACTGGCGGACTTCTTTAAGTTTGAAGTTAGGGCTTTTGCACAGGAGTTTAAGCTCGACGAAATCCTAGCCAAGAGACAGCCATTCCCGGGGCCTGGATTGTATCTAAGAATTGTGGGCACACCTGTGACCGCAGAGTTGCTGGAGGTTGTGCGTGAAGCTGATGCGGAAGTGACGAGAATATTACAGAAGCATGATTTGTATAACAAGATATCTCAGACTGTGGTGGGCCTCTTCGGAATAAATACTGTGGGAGTAAAAGGAGACGGAAGAGTTTACGGATACTCCCTTGCGGTTCGCACGGTATCCACCGTAGACTTTATGACTATTAAAGGCTTCTATTTACCGCCCGAGGCATGCGACGAGATAACCAGCACTCTAATCCGAAGCCCGAAGATAGTTAGAGTACTCTTCGACTTCACCCCGAAACCACCAGCGACTACTGAGTTTGAATAAAATATGAAAAAGGAATCGTTTTCTAAAAAAGAATTAGCATTATTTAAGAAGCTTAATACTCCAGCCAAGGTGCAGGATTTACTCAATAAGATACCCTTTAACTTCGAGCGCTCTGGAGTGACCTTGCGAAGCCCTTTATACACTCTTCGCTCCAATACCGCACACTGCATGGAGGGTGCCCTCCTTGGGGCTTATATCCTCAGAGAGCACGGTTTTAGGCCTTATATTATGCATCTTGAGGCCACAAATGAGGACTATGACCATGTTATTACACCCTTCAAGATAGACGGATATTGGGGAGCCTTATCTAAGACCAACCACGCTGTCTTGCGCTATCGCGAGCCTGTATATAAGACTGTCCGTGAGCTCGCTATGTCGTACTTCCATGAGTACTTCTTGCATAATGGAGACAAGACCTTGCGAGCGTATTCTGAGCTCTTAGACTTAGATATCTTTGAGGATTCCTGGCCCACAGATGATGGTGACCTCTGGGGCATAGACGAAGAACTAGATAAAATTAAGCATTATAATATCCTAGCTCTTAAGCAGATAAAATCTCTGCGTAAAGCAGACAAAATAGAAATTACAGCAGGGAAGATAGTGGAATATAAATAGTTTTATTATTTTGTTTCAGTTGGGCCAGTTGGGGCGTGCTTATTGTGGGAGTCTTTGTCGCCTGTGCCTTTTGCATTTACTTCATAAGAAGTGTTTTGGGATTCGAAGAAGTTTACTAATTCGAAGACATCGGTGGCTGTAGACATCCACTTGGCTGGGTTGGTGACGTTGAAGTGAGTCTCAAGTCCTAGCTCTTCTAGTCTGCGGTCGGCTACGTATTGGACATATTGGTTTACGTAGTCAGCATTTAGTCCTAGGATGCCTTTAGGGAACATGTCTTTGTTGTAGTTTACTTCTAGCTCTACTCCTTCAATAATTATATTGCGGATTTCTTCGGCGAACTCAGCTGTAAGTATTTCAGCATTTTCTTCTAGGACAGTGTGAATGAGCTGGATGCCGAATTTAAGGTGAAGAGACTCGTCTCTAAGCACCCAGTTGATCATAGAGCCAAGGTTGCGAAGCTGGTTGCGTTGTCGGAATGATAGGGCCACCATGAATCCAGAGTAGAACCAGGTACCTTCCATCACGATGTTGGTAGCCACCAAGTTGCGGACGAAGTCCTTCTTGCCTTCCGGGCTCTCTATGTCGAGGCTGTCTTCAGTCATGCGGATGAGATATTTATTGATAAAGTTTTCTTTCTTTATCATACTCTCTGTCTCTAGGTGAGTGCTGTAGACCTTGGAGCGGTCGAGAGGGAATGTTTCAAGTACGTACTCGAAGGACACGCAGTGGTTGGCCTCCTCAAACATTTGCTTAGCGAGGTAGAGGTGGCACTCAGGGGATTTGAGGTAAGGGTATACTCCCAGAGCCAGAGATCGGTTGACGATAAGCTCTGCTGGGTTGAAGAATGCCATTAGGAATTCTACAGCGTGGCGTTCGTCTTCGGTCATTGTTTTCCAGTCGGCGAGGTCTTCTCCGAGAGGTATCTCGTGAGGGAACCAGCTATTTCTTACGGCTTGATTGTACAAGTCGTAAGCCCATTTGTAATGCATGGGGTGCAAGTTCATGTCTGTTGGTGATGCTTTTCCTAAAATCATATATTTATTCTAGCTTTCTAGCTTATAGCTATTGGCTTGTTAGCTTTTAATAATTCCTATAATAAGCTAGTTAGCTAATAAGCTAGCCAGCTATCAGCTATCAGCTATTCCTACTGACAACCTTCACAC
>CAYXDY010000068.1:2001-4228 GCA_964463905.1 uncultured Candidatus Saccharibacteria bacterium | reverse complement strand
GCCGGAGATTGGAAGAATATGGCTAAGACAAAGAAGCCAAGGGTCTTGGCTGCTCTCTTTGATAGAAACCCGAAAGCCGAGAAGAGCTTCCGAAATTTATCCCAGCTTGAGATAGTCTTCCTTAAGAACCTGAACCCTCTAGATGTGCTCAATCATAAGTATCTTCTGATTGAGAATCCAGCAGAGGCTGTTAAGTTCTTAGAATCCAGAAGTTAATTTTGGTGTAATTTTAAATATATGACAACTTACAAAATAATTAAAAATCCACGAGTTACAGAGAAAGCATCATTTGCTATGGAGCAAAATGTTTACACTTTTGATGTGACTGCTTCTGCCAACAAGACAGAAATAAAGAAAGCAATTTTTAGCCTATACAAAGTTAAGCCACTTAAGGTCAATATCCTTCCAGTACCAAAGAAAGAAGTTATGTCTCGCGGAATAAAAGGAAGTAAAGGTGGTGGACGCAAGGCACTTGTATACCTGAAGAAAGGAGACAAGATAGAGTTTATTTAGTTATAAATAGAAAGTTAAAAGTTATAAAGAAATGAAAAAATACAATCCTACAAGTAAATCACGCCGACAGATGACCAATGTATCATACAGAGGCGTCTTGACTAAGACAGAGCCTACCAAGTCTCTTACTTCTGGCTTCCGTCGTTCTGTAGGACGCAACAGTGCTGGACGCATTACTATGATGCACAAGGGAGGAGGGCACAAGCGCCTTTTCCGTGTTGTAGATTTTCTTTATAATAAGAAGGATATTCCTGCGAAGATTAAATCTATAGAATATGATCCAAACAGAAGTGCATTTATTGGTCTTGCTGTCTACAGAGATGGAGAGAAGAGATATGTGGTTCTTCCTAAGTCAGTTAAGGCAGGGGATTCATTCTTGGTTTCTGAGAAGGCCGAGCTTAATGCTGGTAACAGACTCCCACTTAAGAATATTCCTGTAGGAACATTTGTATACAACGTTGAAATCAAACCTATGGGCGGTGCCAAGATCGGCCGTTCTGCTGGTATCTTCGCTCAAGTTGTGGCTAATGCTGATGGTTACACCAACCTCAAGATGCCATCTACTGAAGTACGCAAGGTCAACGAGAATTGCTGGGCATGTGTAGGTACAGTAGGTAATGAAGAGCATCACTTAGAGAATTTCGGTAAAGCCGGACGCTCACGATGGAAGGGTATAAGACCAAAGGTTCGTGGTACTGCTATGAACCCTGTAGATCACCCATACGGAGGAGGTGAAGGAAGACAAGGACGAGGTACCAAGCGCCCTAAGACAAGATGGGGTAAGGTTACCGGAGGACGAAAGACTAGAACTCCAAAGAAATACTCAAACGTCTTCATCGTCTCACGAAGAAAGACTGGAAAGAATAAATAATTAAAAACAAAAGCTCCCAAATGGGGGCTTTTGTTTTACACAGCTTACTATTGATTTATTCTATATAAGTTGTAATATTTTAAAAGTTCTTTCACTGGTTTGGTAATTTCACATCGTTCGCAGGAGAACACTGATGCCGCAAACTCGTCATGTATCAATGCGTCGCGACTGGCACGCAGAGCTGCTTCGCGCAGCCGCTCGGTTTACTGATGTTCGTAACCGCACTCACACCATCGTGGTGGGCGAGCACACGGTGAGAATCGTCAGCAGACCGTCCCCGCTGCTACGTCTCCGCCCGGTCGCGCCGCCGGACGCCTCTCAGGGCACCACGCCGCGTTCTCCGCGGTACCACAACCAGAAGTTCGACAGCTGAAATGTTCAGCTGAGATCATCAAACATGCCCCGGAACGCTTGTCGTTCCGGGGCATCAAAATGCATATTTGACATTTAGCCTGAATTTGCTAGTATTATTCCAAGCTCGTAGGGAGCTTTTTATTTACGTATTTTTATGACCAGATCAATAAAGAAAGGCTTAAATATTGACGAAAGACTCCTCAAGAAGATTGAGGGCAAAAACCCGCTTCAGACCCCAATGATAAAGACTTGGAAGCGTGCATGCATGATATCTCCTGAGATGCTTGGGTTCACTTTTGGCGTATACAACGGTAAGACTCACGTAGAAGTATTGGTTACTGAAGATATGGTTGGTCACAGACTTGGCGAATTTTCTCCAACTAAGAAGTTTATGAAGCACGGAGGAAAGATGCAGAAGGAGCTTGAACAGAAGAAGAAGGAAGCAGAAATCACAGCTGCTAAAGGAGCAAGTGCTGCAGCCGCTGACGC
>CAYXDY010000068.1:643-1901 GCA_964463905.1 uncultured Candidatus Saccharibacteria bacterium | reverse complement strand
AGAAGGAAGCAGAAATCACAGCTGCTAAAGGAGCAAGTGCTGCAGCCGCTGACGCTAAGAAGAAATAATATAAATATTTAATTCAATGAAAGCTTTTTTAAAAAATTACAGACAATCACCAAGAAAAGTTCGCTTAGTTGCGGGTCTTGTTCGTGGTAAGAGCGTTGATTCTGCTATTGCTGAGTTAGACTTCCTGGCCAAGCGCGCAGGCCTACCTATCAAGAAGCTTCTTATGTCAGCTGTAGCTAATGCCAAAGTGCTCGGCGTGGAGAAAGAGAATTTGATAATCAAGGAACTTCGTGTAGATAAGGGCATAGTCATGAAGAGAATGATGCCTGCAGCCATGGGTACAGGCCATCGCATCAACAAGCGCACCAGTCACTTGGCAATAGTGCTAGGGGAGAAGATAGAGAAGATTAAAAAGGGTAAAAGTAAAGTTAAGACCGTTAAAGCTAGTAAGCCAAAAGCTAAGAAGCTAACAAGTTAATTTATTATATGTCAAAAATAGTACACCCATATGCACATAGATTAGTAATGCTTAGAGACTGGAAGTCTCGCTGGTTTGCTGATCCTAAGAAATACGTAACCTATCTAAAGGGTGATGTTTTAATACGTGAGTTCCTAGAGAAGAAGCTCCGTGGTATGTATATCTCAACTATTGAGATAGAGCGAAGTCGCAAGGCTACTCGTTTTATAATTAAGACTTCTCGCCCAGGACTTATCATAGGTAGAAACGGCGAAGGTGCTACTAAGCTAAAGGCTGATATCTTAAAGAAGATGGACTCTCTTAAGCTTCCTAAGCCAGAAGACTTCAAACTAGAAATCGTGGAAATCACTAACCCAGAAGCCGATGCAGCAATTGTGGCTTTCATGATAGCAGAAGGTTTAGAGAAGCGTATGCCTTACCGCCGAGTTATCAAGCAAATCATCGAGAAGGTTATGCAGGCTCCTGGAGTCCAGGGTGCCCGTGTTGTCCTAGGTGGCCGCCTTGGCGGAGCAGAAATTGCGCGTACAGAGGAGCTTAAGCGTGGTTCTATTCCGCTTCAGACTTTCCGGGCAGATATCGACTTCAAGCGTGAGCGTGCGACTATGGCCTACGGAGTTATTGGTATTAAGGTCTGGATTTATCGTGGTAAGATTTTTGCGGACAAGAAGAACACTCGCACTATGGCTACAGAAGATTCCAAGCAAGAGAATAATTAATAAATTTATATGTTATTACCGAAAAAAGTAAAATTTAGAAAGTGGCAGACAGGTA
>CAYXDY010000068.1:0-633 GCA_964463905.1 uncultured Candidatus Saccharibacteria bacterium | reverse complement strand
TCAAGCTCTCCTTCGGATCATATGGTCTTAAGGCTGAGAGCCAGGCTCGCATTAAGTCTACTCAGATAGAAGCTTCTCGAAAGGTTATATCTCGAACACTCACTAAGACTGGTAAGTATTGGGTAAGAATATTCCCAGACCGACCTTTTACTGCTAAGGCTGCAGAAGTGGGAATGGGAAAGGGTAAGGGTGATCCACAAGGATATTGCTTCGATGTTCTTCCAGGAAGAATAATCTTTGAAGTAGACGGCGCAGACGAAGCTACAGCAAGGGAAGCTCTTCGTAAGGCTGGTACTAAGCTACCTGTTAAGACTAGAATAATCGCGCGAGCACATAAACAATAATCATATGGCAAAGAAAAAAGACAATTTAAAAGAGTTGAAAGACACAGATTTGAGTAAGAAGCTAGCAGTTCTTCAAGAAGAAATTCGTGCCTTTAGATTTAAAGCAGAAGGCTCTAAGTCTAAGAATGTCAAAGAAGAAGGCAAGATGAAGAAACAAATAGCTAGAATATTGACACAGATAAGAGAAAACAATATAAATAAAAAGTAAGATAATAGTTCAATGAATTCACTATAAATATATGGCAACAACAAAAACAACACAAGAGAATACAGCAAAAAGCAAGATACT
>CAYXDY010000067.1:0-4254 GCA_964463905.1 uncultured Candidatus Saccharibacteria bacterium | reverse complement strand
CGGTAGCTGCTCCAGCAGCCATTTTGGTTGCTAGTGGGTTTAGGAAAGGTATGCATACATAACGTGCTCTATTGGAGTCATTAAGAAGTACTACATCTGCTTGATCCTTTACCATTTTAAAATTCCTTACTCCGGTTTGATGGATTACTTGAAACTTGCCAACCAGTCGAGACAGGGCATCAATAATAGTATTGTTTATAAGCTCAGCACCCTGAGAACCACCCATTATTAATATCACCGGAATGTTTGATTCGAATTTAAAGTATTCCAGAGCCTCCTTTCGAGGTGAAGCAAGCTCCAATTCTTCTCTAATGGGTTGCCCTGTCCAGGCAACTTTATGCATTGGGAAGTATGTAGCTGCGCCTTTAAAAGATACTGCTACTCTTTTAGCAAAACCACCTGCCCATTTGTTGACTCGTCCAGGAGCTGAGTCTGACTCGTGGATTATTACTGGAATGCGCAACAATCTTGCCGCAAGAACCACTGGAAATGATGCATACCCGCCTTTACCGAACACAACATCAGGATAAATAGTAAAAAGTTTGTATATAGCATTAAGAGTACCAAAAAATGTCTTAAACATATCAGAGAAATTCTTGAGAGAGAAGTAGACTCGCATCTTACCAGACTTTATTTCTTCAAATATTAAATCATTTTCGAATAGCATCTCCTTGTCATATGGTGAATCAGAAAGAAAGTAGAGCTTGGCTCCGATAATATTTTCTTCATCTATTATTTTGTTAACCTTCTGGGCTACGGCAATAATAGGATAGAAATGTCCGCCCGTACCTCCTCCTGTAAATACTATTTTCATAATTAATCTGCCCTTTTTTGATATTTAGACACTTGTAATATAACACCAATGGCTATCAGGTATATCATTAATGATGTTCCTCCATGACTCATGAAGACGAGTGGCACTCCCGTAAGTGGGAAGACTCCTGTCACTGACGCAATATGCATAAATGACTGAAGTGTAATAAGTATAACAATTCCAGAGACCATTAGTCCACTAAAGAGGTCCGGGGAATTATTAGATATTCGAAGCCCCCGAAGAAGGAAAAGTAGGTAAAGAAATATAGTTGTAAGTGCTCCAACCAAGCCAAGCTCCTCCCCTATTACTGCAAATATGGAGTCTCCTTGTGGTTCTGGAAGATAGCTAAATTTCTGAACACTCTGGCCCAGCCCTCGGCCGAAAGCTCCACCGTTACCTAGAGCTATGAGTGATTGTTGTAGCTGATAAGAAGCCCCTCTGGGGTCACGTGATGGGTCCAAGAATGTCTTAACTCTATCCTGAAGATACGGCTTATACATTATTAATCCACCAAGGACTAATGACACAGCGAGCCCAGCGCCTATGATATATCGCATTGGTAAACCAGAAACAAAAAGCATACTTATACCTGTAGCAGTTATTAATATGAAACTCTTGGTGTCAGGCTGCTGGAAAAGGATGAGGGCTATAATTGAAAGTAGTATTCCGAATGGTAAAATTCCGAATCTAAAATCTGTAATTTTATGTTTAGCCCAGGATAACCAAGCAGCAAAATAAACAATGAAACCAAATTTCAAAAATTCAACAGGTTGAAATGATACTGGCCCAATTTTAAGCCATCTAGTGGCTCCACCATGACTCCACCCTAAATCCGGTATGAATACAGCTGCTGTAAGTAGTATAGAGCCAAGAAAGAAATAAAATGCGTATTTCCGCCAAAATTTGTAATCAATCCTGTAAGCTAAATACATACCCAGAAGTCCAAGACCAAGACCTAGTACAATCTGATTGAAAAGGACAGAATAAAACACATCCTTGTTCTTAGACAAGACACCCAATGAAGCAGAGACGAACATTACCACACCTAAAAACAAAAGGGCGAATACAATTATTAAGAAAAATTTATCGGGCTTTTTGTCTCGAGTGTTCATTTATCTGCTAATAATAGCTAATATTATTCCAATAATAGAGAAGATAACTGACAATACCCAAAAACGCATAGTGACTTTATGTGGAGACCAGCCGATAGCGGTGAAATGATGATGAAGTGGAGCTACGCGAAAAATCCTTTTGCCGTTTCTAAATCTTTTTGAAGCAGACTGTAGAATAACTGAAAGCGAAGACAAGACGAGTGGCATAGCAACAATTGGTAAGATAAATACCGAATCAGTAAGAAAGGCAATAGTAGACAGTGCGATAGTGAGCCCCATAATACCCGTCTCCCCCATATAAAACCTTGCAGGCGGAATGTTGAACCACAGGAATGCTAAAGTAGCTCCCGCAATAACCCCAGATAGAGCTGCGATGTCTATCTGGTTGTTGGCATAAGCTATAGCTGAGTAAGCGGCAAATATCGAAGCCAGTACTCCTCCAGAAAGCCCGTCTATGCCATCAATAACTCCTCCGGAAAATGTAGCCAGAGCAACAAGCATAAAAAATGGAATTATTAATATCCCGAAATATATCTCACCTAAAAACGGCACACTGAGAGTCACCAGCCCTAGCTTAAAAAAGAACCAGCTCCCTACCAAGAGTGCAATCACAGCAATCATCAACGCCTTCCACTTACGCCAAGCCACAGCATCTTGAGCGAAGGCTCCTGTGCTGTATATCTGAAGCAAGTCGTCCCACAGACCAATGAGTGCACCTAGAAGCAAAGTAAAAAATGGTATAACAGTTTGGCTACGACTCAGGAAATCCAGTTTGATAGTTGTTTCTGTTGGGAAGAGGTGCGCAACTAGATAGAAAAATAAGGTGGTCACAACTACGGACACCCAAATAATTATCCCCCCTACTCTCGGAGTGCGAAGCTCTTCTTCTTCGTTGTGAATACGCTTAAAGTCCGGTATAAGGTCGGCACTTCTAGAATATTTCTTCCACATCTTGTATTTATAGAAAAAGTGGGTAGCGAATGGGGTCAAAAAAAGGCCTAAGAAGAAGGCGATTGTTGTAGGCAAGAAAATTTTAACCAAGTCCAAATACATAGAACTAGTATAACAAACTAATCCTTATTTTTAAAGCCCACCTAGCCAAACGGCTCAACCCTTGAGCCGTTTGGTAAATAGCCCAAAGCTAGTAAACCTCTTGTTGATAACACTTCTCGCAATATATTGTTTCTGCCCTTTCTGGGGAATATGTTGTCTCGAACTCCACGCCACAGGGACCAGTATGATTGTTGTGTGTAACATTCTCACACATACACTTCCCGTGCCAAAGTTTGAATGGATGACGTAGCTTAAGCCGTGCAGTATGCCGGCAGTGGAAGCATTTTCTAGGTACTGGTATAAACATCTTCTTGTAGAAAATGAGCTCATTAGGGACTATCTTGTAATTCCTGTTGCACTCCCCACAAGCGAGAACCTCATCCAATATACTTTCATCTACATCATTAATACTCTCAGGAATATCTTCCGTCTTTATTGTCTCCTTCCCTATTGTCCGCTGAATATGTTCTTGCCATTTATATCCACTACTCAATGCTTCTTCCTTAGTAAGTGGGAAGTTTTCCATTGCTAAAGTTTCGTTATATCCGAAGGGCGAAAGTTCAGCTGGATAAAATTCTCCATATTTATACATATTTCCTTTCTTATCCTTATAGAGCATATCATTCATGTGCGTAATAATCTTCTCTGTCAGCTCTTCATACTCCTCTCTCGTATACTGCTTGTTTAAAATTGAGTAACTACTATTTCTAAGTCCCACACATCCAAAAAGATGTTTGGAAGAATGGCAGTGCTGGGTATATCTAACATCCTGACTTTTAACTGAGAAAAGACCCCAGTGGTTCATCTGTGAATGATCCACCACAACTCCCTCGTAGCACTCTTGCATTTCTCCCGACATAGCCACATCGTAGGAATCCTTATCGCTCGTTATGTATTCACAATATCGACAATTTTCAGACGCTTTAGCAACGAAACAACTTCTTAAGTTTTTAGAAAAAGATATAGAATCTCCTGTTACATTCACAGACTGGAGAATTTCTTTTCGGAAATTGAATGACAAATTCTGTAAATTCTTTTTTGGCTCTTTCTGTTCCGGAAAACGTATGAAGTTCATATGAATTAAGAATTTTCTCATACTCTTCCTTGGAGTACTGAACATTCTTAAAACAGTATTTTTTATTTACCAAGCCCACGCACATAAAGCAATCTGTGCAATTAAAGCAATAATATAAAAAAGCTGAATCTATACAATTCTTGCTGTATTGTGAGTTACGTACACGATAACACCCAGAAGTTATCATGCATTCAAACATC
>CAYXDY010000066.1:0-4301 GCA_964463905.1 uncultured Candidatus Saccharibacteria bacterium | reverse complement strand
AAGCTTGCTATCAAGCTTGGCCTATTCGACCCAGAAAGTGCGGATGGTAAAGAGAGCGCTATGATACTCAAAGGCACTGTATTAAAATTCGACAACGATGGCAACCTTCTATTCGGCAAGCCAGACGCAGATGGTAAGATTCCAGTGCTTGAGAAATACGATGGCACAATGTTTGACTCCGACAAGAGTGGCCCATTGGGGCAAAGAACTGGCGCAGGAAGTAATTTAAACCCTGAGCAACCAAATGCCACAGATGGTAAAGTTAACTGGAACGCAAATCACCACAGTAGATTGGACCAAGCTCTAAATGCAAGATATACATCAGCCCCAACCAATTTACCTCCAATAAATACTAATTTTGATTCTAGTGTGGCAGGCATAGAAGGTATTAAGCTCACAGAGCCACCAACATCTGGTCCGAGATATTCAGCTGAAATAGCTCCAGGCGCAGAGAGATATGTGCCTGATTTTGCAAAAGAAAATACGCCAGAGGCACCAGTAGAACAAACCCCCAGAACTCCTTCTCCTGAGCAAACAAGAGGTATTAAAACTGCAGGCTTTGTTAACGGTTCTGGTGCTACTCAAGACCAATGGAATACCCCAGCAGACATGGCTCGCTTACGTGCGGCAGATATGCATCGAGCCAGCGCACGGGTTAATGCATATGGCTCAAGTGGTGGTGGCTGGGGGAATTATTTCGGTGGAGGGGGAGGATTCAAAGATATAGCACAACAACTTGGCTGGCCCAAAGAGTTTAATAGCAATCATTTCGAATTACCTCTACCAGCAATGGAGGCAACCAAAGAAATGTATGATGCCAACTTAAATGAACTTCAAAAACTAAGCCAAGGCATGAACTGGGCAGTAATTAAAGATGTAAAAGCTGAAGAATTTCTAAAACCAGATAGTAAGTATGCCCACGACCCTAAATACACATTCTTGCATATGTATATGCAAGATTTGAAAGAACAAACGGGTGAAGACGGCAGATGGGGATTCTTAAACAGAAGAAAGAGTGTAGGAGAATTCATAGCCAGAGCTCTACAGAAAGCTAGCTCTGCAGGAACCTTGGATACGCTTAATTTAGAGCACAATGGCAGACTTTTTAATCGTCGATAATAATTCTGTGTTATATTGTACAGGTGGAACACCTAGACGGACTCAATGATGAACAGAAGAAAGCGGCCAGCCATACGGACGGGCCGCTTTTGATTGTGGCTGGAGCGGGGGCTGGTAAGACCAAGACTATAACTCACCGCATAGTTCACCTCATCAAGCAGGGCATAAACCCAAGCAATATACTGGCCGTAACCTTCACCAACAAAGCCGCCAAAGAAATGCGAGAAAGGGTGATTTTGGAGATACAAAAGAATGCAAAGGGTCAAGACGAAACTCCATTCATCAGCACGTTCCACTCGCTCGGGGTATATATTATTAAGGAAAACGCATCTTTGCTCGGTTTAACCAAGTATTTCTCAATATTAGACGAGAGCGATGCACTTTCTATCATCAAAGAGGCTGAAAAAGAGCTAGGAATAGACCCGAAGCAGTATGAACCCAAAAAAATAAAGGGTATTATTAGCCGTGAGAAAGGTAAATTTGTGCAATTAGACAGCTATATTGAGACCCAAGGCGACCCAATAAACTCCAATTATATGGGTAAAATAGTAGCAGATGTCTGGAATCTCTACGAAAAGAAGAAAAAGGAGGAAAATTCCCTAGATTTTGATGATTTACTCTTGAAAGCGGTGAAATTATTGAAAGAAAGAGAGGATATAAGGACTAAATATCAGCAAAAGTGGCAATACATCCACATAGACGAGTATCAGGACACCAACGAAGTGCAGTATCTGATGTCCAAGCTCCTCTGTGGAGACAAGCAAAACATCTGCGTAGTGGGAGACGCGGACCAGAATATCTATTCCTGGCGTGGAGCAAATTTGAAAAATATTCTAAATTTTGAGAAGGACTACCCGAGTGCCAAGATAGTCATCTTAGAAGAGAATTATCGTTCTACTAAGAACATCTTAGAAGCAGCCAATGAAATAATAAAGAAGAATAAATATAGACCAGAAAAAAATCTCTTCACTGAGAATGTGGTGGGGGAGAAGATAAGTCTGTATGAAGCTCTAGATGAAAACGAGGAAGCGGAATTCGTAGCTACTAGAATTTTAGAAATGTTGGATAATTCTACGAGTTTGTCATGGCGGGGTGTCTCGCAGGCTGACGAGCCGAGAGGCAGCGCTGAACCAGCAGGATCAGACAGCGACCCCGACAGGGCAGAACTCGTTGAATTATCCCAGATTGCAATTCTTTATCGCGCTAACTTTCAATCTCGCGCGCTAGAAGAAGCGATGCTTCGATACAACATTCCTTATCAGGTACTGGGGGTTAAATTCTTTGAGCGAAAAGAAATTAAGGATACTCTTGCTTACCTCCGCTCGGCGCTCAACCCAAGCAATCTTTCTGATATAAAACGAATAATAAACTTCCCCGCGCGAGGAATAGGGAAAGTAACATTGGCTAAAATTTTCTCTAATGACATGGAAAGTCTTCCAGTAAAAGTAAGAATGAAAATAAATAATTTCTACGAACTCCTAGAAGAAATCAAAAATAAAATAGAGACAGCTCCAGCGTCAGAAGTTATCAAATACACCATCAAGCGCTCTGGGATAGAGGCAGAGTTGCTTGCTGGTGGGGAAGAAGAATTAGAAAGACTAGCCAACATTAAAGAGCTGGCTACGCTAGCACTTAAATATGATAGTTTGTCAAACGGAGCTGGAATAGAAAGGCTTTTAGAGGATGCGGCTCTTGCTAGCGACCAAGATTCTATGATGATAAACACTGAGAAAAAGGAGAAGATAAACGGGATAAAGCTTATGACTGTTCATGCTTCTAAGGGCCTAGAATTCAAAACTGTTTTTATCACTGGCTTAGAAGACGGGCTCTTCCCACACCAGAGGCAAGGCGAGCGAGATGGCTCCGATCGCGAAGAAGAGAGGCGACTTTTCTATGTAGCTCTCACTCGAGCTAGAAATAAATTATATTTATCCTTTGCTAATTTCCGCACTATCTTCGGCTCCAGACAAATAAATGCACCGTCAGAATTCTTGGCCGACATTCCGGCAGACTTACTTGAGAGAGAAGGTGAGCATGGGGTTAAGACGATTTACCTTTACTAGTTGAAAGTTAAAAGTGTAAAGTAATAAAGTAAAATGCAAATACATAAAGCCAAAAAGTCCCTGGGTCAGAATTTCTTAAAGTCCGAACCAGCTCTCAAGAAAATAGTTGAAGCAGGAGAAGTAGGGAACGAAGATACAATTTTAGAAATTGGGCCCGGCAAAGGAGCCCTCACCAAAAAGCTATTAGCTTATGGCTGTCAGCTTATAGCTGTAGAAAAAGATAAAGAGCTTGTAAAATATTTGCAAGAAAAATTTGAAAAAGAAATTAGTGAAGGAAGGTTGAAATTGGTAGAAGAAGATATTTTGAATTTTGATATCGCAAGCTATAAGCTATCAGCTAAAAGCTATAAGCTAATCGCAAACATCCCCTACAACATTACCGGAGCAATCTTGAAGAAATTCCTCACAGCAGAGCATCAGCCAGAGCGCATGGTATTGCTCGTCCAGCACGAAGTAGGGAAGAGGATAGTGGCGAGAGACGGCAAAGAGAGTATATTGTCTATTTCGGTGAAGGCCTATGGAGAGCCTCGGCTTGTGATGAAGGTCCCAGCTCGATATTTCTCTCCCGCACCAAAGGTAGACTCAGTAGTAATAGCTATTAATAACATTTCTCGACAGAAATTTGTAAAAGAAGGGGTAGATGAAGAGAAATTTTGGGAAATTGTGCATCTCGGCTTCGCTCACAAGAGGAAAAAGCTCTCTGGAAATCTAAAAAGTCTAAATTTGGGAGACAATGAACTCTTCAATTCTATCAAAGATAAGAGAGCAGAAGATTTACCATTAGAAATGTGGATTTCTCTTGCTAAAATATAGTTTTATTATGCTACAATAAAGTCATAATTAAATTAGATTTAATTAAGAATAAAAGATTTATAATGATCGCTTGCGCGATAGGTTTTGTATTCTTGATTTTTTTCCTAAACAACAGAGATATGTTTAAAAGAGAGGTGAAGACCAGCACTGGGCTGACCTACAACAGCAATGAACTATTGGGCGAATTAGTCAACAAAGATACAGATGGCGACGGGGTCTTCGACTGGGAGGAGGCTCTCTGGGGGACTGATCCGACCAACAAAGACACCTTAGGTAATGGCCTCGGAGACAAAACAGAAATAGAAA
>CAYXDY010000065.1:0-4346 GCA_964463905.1 uncultured Candidatus Saccharibacteria bacterium | reverse complement strand
GTGGATGTGACAGATCCTCCAGGGGAGTTGATGTATAGAGAGATGTCCTTCTTGGAATCCTCAGACTCAAGGAATAGAAGCTGGGCAATGATTATATTGGCGGTATGGTCATCAATAGGGCCACCTAGGAATATAATTCTTTCACGCAAAAGACGAGAATAGATGTCATAAGCGCGCTCTCCAAACTGTGATTTTTCTATAACTGTTGGTATTAACATAGGGTAATTGTAGCACTTTTCGCCCTATTTTCAAGTTGCACCAATTTTCATATATGATAGTATTTTAAACAATGTATCAGATGGACCGAAAGCCAAAGACCCGTCAAACTCACATTTTTAATATTTCCGCTCCTGTTGTAATTAAGCCCTCAAAAGGGGCTATTTTTTTATCTCATTATGCTTAGTATTGAAGGCAACATTGTACATATGGATGGAGTAAGGAGAGAAAGGGTAGAGATAGACCCAGTCACCGGTTTAATTTCTAAGGTTGATTCACCAATAGGAGTTGCCGACATTCTTCTAAAAGAAGAATTAATTTTCCCAGGGTTTGTAGATTTGCACGTTCACGCCAGAGAAGACACTAGTCATACCCAAGACTACAAGGAGGATTTTAAAACAGCAGGAGAAGCGGCGGTAAATGGAGGAGTTGTCGCTTTTATGGAGATGCCAAATAATCCAATACCTCCAGTAGATGATGCTAGTTACATCGCAAAGCATGAACTAACAAAAACATCTTTAGTAGAAGTTGTGCTGTATGCAGGAATTGGTCCGAACACTTCACCACTTTTAAAAAATGTCCCATACAAACTTTACATGGGTCCTTCAGTTGGAGATTTATTTTTCACTTCATTAAATGATATTGAAAAAGTTTTAGCCCAATACCAAGGATGTTGTGTAAGCTTCCACTGCGAAGACCCGAAGATTCTAGATGAGAATGCTGGCGCTCCGACTCACGAAGCTCGTCGTCCTAAGGAAGCAGAAATCTCCGCTTTGGATTTCGCACTATCAATGATAGAGAAATATAATTTGTCTGGCAAAATTTGTCATGCCTCTACCCGTGAAGCGATGGAGAAAATCCGAAATGCAAAAATAAAGGGGTTGAAAGTTGTCGCCGAAGTTTCTCCACATCACCTCTTTTATTCCACCGAGTCACTCACCGAAGAGAATAGAAACTTCATGCAGATGAATCCGCCACTTAGAAAAGCTGAAGACAAGAATGCGCTTATAGAGGCTCTCAAAGAGGGGACAATAGATTTCATTGCCACTGACCATGCGCCTCACTCCATAGAAGAGAAGATGAAGGGGACCTCAGGAACTCCTCAGCTGGACACCTATGGACCTGTCGCATCGTGGTTAATGAAGGAGCATAATTTTACTCCATCAGATATTCTTAGAGTTTGCGCATACAACAGTGGAAAGTTTTTCAATCAATTTTCAGGATTTAAATATGGAGAAGTTAAGGAGGGTTATGCGGGCTCACTTACAATTCTTGATATGAATAAAGAGAACAAAGTTGCGAAAGAAAATTTGAAGACCAAATGTGACTGGTCACCGTTTGAAGGAGTCACATTTCCAGGCACTGTAACCACTACAATAATTAAAGGAAAAATATATGCAAAATAAAAAAGCAAAATTAATTTTGAAAGATGGAAGCGTGATAGAAGGCAAAAGCTTCGGAGCAGAGACTTCAATCTCTGGAGAAGTTGTTTTCGCCACAGGGATGGTGGGTTATCCAGAAGCTCTCACCGACTCTTCGTTTAAGGGTCAGATACTTGTCCTTACATATCCGATAATTGGTAACTATGGAGTACCAGAAAATAAATTCTGGGAGTCAGAAAAGATACAAGTCTCAGGATTAATTGTTTCTAATTATACCGACACTCCTTCACACCACCAGAGCAAGATGACACTCGCAGAATGGTTCAAGAAAGAGGGCGTGCCACTTCTCGAAATCAAGGACACACGCATGCTTACTCAGAAGCTTCGGGACGAAGGAGTAACTCTAGGCAAGATTGTTTTCAATAATAAAGATGTAAAGCTAGAAGACCCAAACAAGAGAAACTTGGTTGCCGAAGTTAGCACTCAAAAAATATTTTTCACAGGTGAAGGCAAGGACACAATTGTCCTTTTGGATTGTGGCGAGAAAAGAAACATAGTAAGAAGAATGGTTGCACGAGGTTTCAGGGTGGCTGTTGTGCCATATGACACAGATGTTATGAAGCTAGATTTTCTATTTAAAGCAGTGGTTGTTTCTAATGGCCCTGGAGATCCGGCGCGTGTTACACAGACAATCAAGAACGTTAAGAAGATAATTGAAAACAAAATTCCAACCTTTGGAATTTGCTTAGGAAACCAAATAATTACACTTGCGCTTGGTGGCAGTACATATAAATTGAAGTTCGGACATCGTAGTCAGAATCAACCAGTGGTAGATGTTGCCACCAAGAAGTGTTACCTTACAACCCAAAATCATGGTTACGCTGTTAAACGCATACCAAGAGATTTCGTGGAATGGTTTTACAATGCCAATGATAATACGAGTGAAGGTATCATTCATAAGACTCTTCCATTTATGTCTGTACAGTTTCACCCTGAGAGTTCGCCTGGTCCACTCGACACTGACTGGATATTTGATTACTTTTTTAAGAGAGCCAAGATAAAAACAAATGCAAAAAAATAAAATAAAATTTAAGAATAAATACAAGAAAATATTAGTCCTCGGAAGCGGTGCTCTCAAGATAGGAGAAGCCGGCGAGTTCGACTACTCAGGCTCTCAAGCAATCAAAGCTCTGAAGGAAGAGGGAATAAAAGTTATTCTTGTTAATCCTAATATTGCTACCTACCAGACATCCAAATCTCTAGCTGACGAAGTGTACTTCCTCCCAGTGAATGTGTACTTCGTAGAGAAAGTAATTGCCAAAGAAAAGCCTGATGGTATCTTCCTTTCATTCGGCGGGCAGACGGCTCTTAACTGCGGGCTTCTCCTTGAGGAGAAAGGAATACTAAAAAAGTACAATGTAAAAGTTTTAGGCTCTCCTGTTTCTTCAATTGAGCTCACTGAGGACAGAGAACTTTTTGCAGAACATCTTAAGAGTATAGGCATTCCAGTGCCACCTTCTGGCTCAGCAACTAATTTAAAAGAGGCACAGAGTGTTGCAAAAAAAATTGGTTACCCGCTTATGGTTCGCGCTGCCTTCGCCCTCGGTGGGCAGAAGTCTGGAGTTGTTTATAACGACAAAGAATTATCAGAAATTGTGAAAGGCGCACTTGCAGTCTCACCCCAAGTTTTGATTGAGAAATATTTACACCATTTCAAGGAAGTGGAATATGAAGTAGTGCGAGACAAAAACGGCAACACGGTAACAGTCTGCAACATGGAAAATTTTGATCCGCTTGGTATTCATACCGGTGACTCTATCGTCATAGCTCCAAGTCAGACACTCAGCAATGAGGAATATCATGGACTCAGGCAAGCGAGCATCAAGATTGTAAATAGTTTGAAAATTGTAGGAGAGTGCAACGTCCAGTATGCGGTAAGTCCGAATCCTAAATCTGGTGGTTTGGAATATTTCGTAATTGAAGTAAATGCTCGACTCTCTCGCTCTAGCGCACTCGCTTCTAAGGCTACAGGATACCCGCTTGCATATGTGGCAGCGAAGCTGGCACTTGGGAAAACACTCCTTGAAATTGAAAACAAAATTACAAAAGTAACCCAGAGCTTCTTCGAGCCAGCACTCGATTATGTGGTGGTGAAGATGCCGAAGTGGGATTTAGAGAAATTTGTGGGGGCAGAAGTGAAGATAGGAAGTGCCATGAAATCGGTCGGAGAAGTGATGTCCATCGGTCGGACATTTGAGGAAGCTATAGAGAAAGCAGTTCGTATGCAGACTGGGAATTTAGAGAGCATCACTGACTTTAAATTTAAAGATAAAGAAGAAGTTAAATATCTTCTAAATACACCAACTCCAAAAAGATTGTTTGCAGTGGCAGAGAGTCTGAAACAAGGAATGCCCCCAGAGAAAATTCACCAGATAACAGGAATTGATTTGTGGTTCTTGTACAAACTTAAGAACATTGTTAGTTTGGGGAAAGTCTTCGCAAAGAAGAAAACTCTTAATACAGAAGTGATGCTTGAGTTAAAACAGTCTGGTTTCTCTGATAAGAAGATAGCTTCTATAATTAAAAAAGATGAGATGTATGTGAGAAATTTACGAAATAAGTTTAATGTTAAGCCTTCAATCTTCTCAATAGACACTCTAGCCGGAGAAGTGCCAGCTCAGACTAATTATCTGTATCTCACATATCATGGTGGTCATAATGATGTGAAGCCCATAGGAAGTGATGCTA
>CAYXDY010000064.1:0-4462 GCA_964463905.1 uncultured Candidatus Saccharibacteria bacterium | reverse complement strand
AGGCTAAGGTACTAGGAGTGACTCGAGGTATGCCAGTGTTTAAAATCAAGAAGTTATATCCTGAAGTAATAATTCTCTCGCACCATTTTGACTTATATAGAAACATACAAAGTAGGATGTATAAAATCTTACTATCATATTTCACTGACATAGAAGAATATAGTATTGATGAATATTTCGCCCTGGTTCAGCCACATGAAGTGAGATATTTCGGAAGTGAAGAGAAGCTAATGCAAGAATTAAAAAAGGAAGTAGAAAAAACTCTAGGGGTGACTTACTCCCTAGGCCTCGCTCGCACCAAAGCTCTTGCCAAGCAAGCCTCCAAGTTAGAGAAGCCGAATGGGTTGGTAATGTTGCTTTCTCACGAAGATGAAGTAAGGGCGTTAAAAAATACACCCGTAGAAGATGTATGGGGAATAGGGCGCAGAAGCACACCGAAATTTCAACAGCTTGGGCTTAAGACTGCATATGATTTTGTTAAATATCCTAGAATAAAGATAGAAAGAGAATTTTCTAGGCCAGTCGTAATACTACATAAAGAGCTTGGGGGAGAAGAAGTAATGAGAGTACAGAGTGACACAGACCCCCGAGATCAGAAGTCTATCCAGTCTACTTCTACATTTCATCCAGCTTCTATTGACCCGCAAATAATTTGGCGAGAAATGGCAGAGCGGGCCGAGCATGCTTGCGAGAATGCGAGGGTTATAAATCTTGTGAGCAATAAAGTGTTGTTCTTCGTTAAGACAAGCGAATTCAAATATCATTTCGACGAAGTTAAGCTCGACCAATACACATCTGACCCTGGAGTGATACTAAATGCAATAGAGAAAAGATTTGCCAAGCTCTTACCTAGAGGCAAGAGGATACGCTCTACGGGTGTGATACTTCACAACCTTGTGAAAGTAGAAGCTGTGCCACGCGACCTCTTCGGCAAACAAGAGCGAGCATTTAAAAATACAATAATAGAAGAAACAGCAGATAAAATAAGGAATAAGTATGGGGGAGGCAGTATCAAGCGTGCTGCATCGCTTAAGCGACATAACAAGGGTAAAAATTAAAAATTTTGAGTTTTATGTGATGCTGGGAGACCTGGATTCGAACCAAGATAACCTCCTCCAGAGGGAGGTGTCCTACCATTAGACGATCTCCCAATAATGATTTCGTCCCGTACATAATAGTATAAAAAGGCTTTTTTATCAATATTTTATCTATATTTCGTTATATTTTATAAATGTTATAATTTTTTTATGGAATTCCGAAAACCAGAACATACAGGACTTAGAAGAAAGAGAAGCGAGCATACTATGCAGACACAGGACGGCACGCCTTTTGTAGATGCAGAAACGATGAGAAAGTTCCGCGATCAGGTTGACAGGTATGAGCTTGTGATTCCTGGATTAGAATCATCGGCGGCTCTAGTGGGTGAAGATATGATTATGTGGGATAAATTTATAAAACGGGAGCCTATAAATAAAGCTGATTTCGAAAGGTATTATAATAGAATAAAACAAGATAAAATAGCTGCTCTGTTTGGGGACTCAAGGGAGGCTTTTGCTAAATACCTAGCCGAGCATGCTGATTTTGAAGAGAAATATGATTAAAAACTAAAAATAATATATGCAATACTTAATCTTAATTATTGTAGCGGTGATAAGCTTCTGGCTTGGGAGGAAGACGAAGAAGGGTATAGCTCCTCTACCACCTGAGGGTATGCAGGCCTTGCGAGACGAATCCCGTAAGGCACTTAACGAGCGCACTCATGATCGTAAGGAGAAGATATTGGAATTTATGAAAAAAGAAGCCGTACATAAAGATGAGCTTGAGACCTGTGGTATAGATACATCCAGAGAAGAATTCGACAGAGAAGATGTAGAAAATCTACTCGACGTCTCAGGCAACACTGCTAGGAAGTATCTAAATGAGCTCGAAATCGAAGGCAAAATAAAGCAAGTAGGAGAGCAAGGTCCGAAGGTGTATTATGTGTTAACCAAATAGCCACTTGGCGGCTAAACCGCCAAGTGATAGAATAAGTCTATGAGAAAAGTTTCTCTGGCAACTGGAGAGTTTTATCACATATTTAATCGTGGCGTGGATAAGCGGATTATTTTTAATGATCAAAGGGATTTGGACCGTTTCTTCTTATCTATGGAAGCATTTAATTCTGTAGAACCAGTAGGGAGCTTGCATGAACAAAGTTTTCTGAAAGATAAACAGAAGAAACCCTTAGTTAACTTCATAGCTTACAATTTACTTTCAAATCATTTTCATTTTCTACTAGAACAAGTGCATGATGGGGGAGTAAGCGAATTCATGAAGCGACTGCAAGGAGGTTATACTTGGTATTTCAACAAAAAACATAAAAGGTCAGGTTCCTTGTTTCAAGGAACTTTCAAGGCGAAACATATTGACTCAAATGAGTACCTACTTCATACCAGCGTGTATGTTAACTTGAACGATCGAGTCCCGCTTGGCGGTTTAGCCGCCAAGTTAAGTAAATCTAGTTGGCAGGAATACGTTGGGCTAAAGAGTTTGTCTACTTTTTGTAAAAAAGAAGTTATTTTAGAACAATTTAAATCCGTATCTGACTACAAAGAATTCGCACTTTCTTCTTTGGAAGACATAAAGGTAAACAAAGAAAAATATAAAGAATTAGAAGAGTAGCCACTTGGCGGCTAAACCGCCAAGTGGGACATATTACCAAAATGTAGGCAGGTTTTGGTGGGATTGTGGTAGAATATAGGTAATATGAAAAAGTCTTTAATTACTATTGTTTTAATAATTGGAGCGGTGGGGATTATACTCTCTCAAAGCAAAATCGAAACTCCGCCCATAATAATAGAAGAAGAAATTAATCTAGTACCCGAAGTTGTAGCCGAGAATCTGTACGTACCTTGGAGTATTTTACGCTTGCCCGATGGACGGCTACTGGTGGCAGAGCGTAGAGGAACTCTTCAATTTATAGGGGAGACACAGACGAGCATAAATGTGCCGGGAGTCTCCGAGAGTGGCGAGGGTGGGCTCATGGGCGTGGCTCTACATCCAGACTTTATTAATAATAAATTTATCTATTTGTATTTCACAACTCGAACAGGTGCGGATATTACCAACAAAGTAGTGCGCTATGTACTAGACGGCGATATATTGACGGAAGACATGATTATCATAGACTATATCCCTGGTGGTCCTACTCATAACGGGGGAAGAATAGCCTTCGGTCCCGACGGTTTGCTCTACATCACCACTGGAGACGCCGGTGATAGTAACTTGGCCCAAAGTCTGAAATCTTTCGCAGGGAAAATTTTAAGATTACATGATGATGGTGTGATCCCGCTTGATAATCCATTCGACTCACAGATATATTCTTATGGTCATCGCAACCCGCAAGGTCTAACCTGGGACTCTGAAGGTAGACTCTGGCTGAATGAACACGGACGTTCGGGAGTGGTCAGTGGTCTTGATGAGATAAATCTTATAATAAAAGGAGGCAATTACGGCTGGCCAGAGATTCAAGGTAGTGATGTAAAAGAAGGAATGATAACACCAACTCTCCACTCCGGATCCACTATTACTTGGGCGCCGGCAGACCTAGTATTTCATAATGATAAATTGTATTTCACTGGCTTGCGCGGAAGTACACTATATGAAGTCTCTATTTTACCAGACGGTACTCTTGCTGAGGCGACAGAATACTTTAAAAACGAGTATGGCAGACTGCGAGCGCTGTATTTAGATATTGATGGTAGTTTGTATTTTGGAACTTCCAACAAGGATGGCCGAGGTAGGCCTAAGGCGGGTGACGATAAAATCTTGAAGATTAAATTCTAATAATGTCATATGCTATAATACGGAACATGAGAGATAAAATAGTGAAACGTGCAAAAAAAATACAGGGTAATCAGCATTTCTGGATCGGCTCCGGAGTATTTTTTTGTTTGGTGGCTTTATTTTATTTTTTTCCACAATTTTTAAGTAGCGGAGTTTCTTATGAAAAAGTATCTGGGGTTATAGAACAAGTATTACAAAAGGAAGATAAGGTAGCTCCAGTGCCTGTACTCGACCGCGAAGCTTATGATGCCAAGCTGATTCAGGTAGCCAATAATCCAATTCCTAAAGAAGTAGTAGGTGACCCCAATAATCCTGATGCTCCGAAGCTTATATCACCGAAGAATCTTTGGCCAGTTAAGACAGAATATCCACTTGTAGGCGCAATACTACCATTTAATAGAATCATCGCTTATTACGGCAATTTGTATTCTAAGAAAATGGGAGCGCTCGGGGAATATCCGGAAGAAGAAATGTTCTCAAGGTTGCAAGTCGAGGTGGATAAATGGAATCAAGCTGACCCATCGACCCGTGCATTGCCAGCTCTCCATTATATAGCCGTGGTGGCGCAAGGTGATCCAGGTAGAGACGGTATGTATCGCTTCCGCATGCCGGACTCTGAAATAGAGAAGGTGCTTGC
>CAYXDY010000063.1:325-4481 GCA_964463905.1 uncultured Candidatus Saccharibacteria bacterium | reverse complement strand
TATTTTTTGACTCTTCTAGTAATCTACATTGTTATCTTACAACCCCCACGTATTGCTACGCAGGTTTGGGCTCCTTCCTTTTCGCTCGCCGCTACTTAGGAAATACATATTTGTCTCTACTCCTCCTGGTACTGAGATGTTTCACTTCCCAGGGTACGCTCTTATTATCATAAAGATAAAAGTCATTAGGGTTTACCTAACGGGGTTTCCCCATTCGGAAATCTCCGGATCAAAGGTTGCTACACACCTCCCCGAAGCTTATCGCAGCTACGCCACGTCCTTCATCGCCTCTTAAAGTCAAGGCATCCACCGTACGCCCTTAAATTTCCTGTTAAGAAATTTACAAACCACAATTCAAAATTAATTGAATCTCGATAGCTCTGTTTCGCGACCGCTCGCTAATTTAGAGCTATCATCCTGCTCTCAAATATAAGAGGAAGACCCTCAGCCTTGGCACTGCCAAAACAAAAGACCTCTTACACTTAATTCAGGGATTTAGTTGTCAAATATACAAGTCGTCCTGGGTAACAAAAAACCGCCTTTTAGGCGGTCCATACAGACAAAAGAAAAGTCTGCTAGGGCCGGCCTTTTAAACTGTTTCTGTTAATATTCATACTGATTAAATGAGTATAATCTATCGCCAACCCTATGTCAAGCAGATGCTTTCTGGGGATTATAAGCTATAATACAGGCATGATAGAAGGACCCGGAAAACCGCTTAATTACTCTAAACTTAAGGATCAAAAGAAGTTCCAGGCTTTGGACGAAATGAGCCAAAAAATGGAGATATCTCGGGCTCAAGATGAAGCCAATATGCTCCAAGAATGGATGATTATAGACAAGGTACAGCCAACCACCGAAAAGGCATCTATATATATGAAGAAGCTAACAAAGATTCGAAGGCTTTATCCTAATAGTCATCCCAATTTAATCTCTTCCAGGATAGGACTTGAGGGAGAAAAAATTAATGAAGAATATCAGAAATATCTGAATATGGAAGGAGAAATGTTTGAGATAAAAGATCTCATAAAAAAGATAAAAAACAATAATCCTGGGATCAAAGAAGAAGATATCGTCCGTATTGTAAAAAATTTAGTTGTTCTGTGTACTGAAACCGACAGCTTTGATATGGCGCAAAGATTAGCAAGTGAATACTTGGAAGATGAGGCGCTGGTAGATAAGATATTACTGTTAGAAGAAAAGTGGAATCAAGAAACTAGAAATCTTGTACAAGATGATAACATAACCAAAACAGAAATACGTAAAAATTTGGAACCGGTCTTAGTTTTCCAAATGTCCCTTATCTTAGAACTAAAATCCTTAATTGAACGAGATCCCAATATAGACAGACAAAAACTCCAGCGAAAACTCTTGAAGGGCCTAGAACAGTGGAAAGATAAGCCATTAGTATATAATGAATTAGTTGAAGAATTTACCAATCATCTGGATAGATTAATGTATAGGAGAGACGATATCAAGGAGTTTGAAAAAGAATATAAAGAAAATGAAACGCAAGCCCTTGAAAAAGTCTTGGGATTCGTACCTACGAAACCAGTAAAGATAATATACGGGCCTTGGTCAATCAGCATTTTATTAGAAGAATCTGACTTTAAGACAGCTAAACAAAAAACCAAAAAAACTTCTACGGCGGCTGGATGGCACATACAGGATACACCTTTCAATATCATGGATAAGAACCCGAAAGACTACGTGGTTAAGCATGAAGACTTGCACGCATTGGAAGATCTATTAAGAAGAGTGTACCCAGGCATAGAAACACGTGCTTCTAGGGTTATAAGACTCTTAGACAATATGGCACCTTTGACTATAATCAAACTGGAATTTCAACTAGTTATGAAAAGCTGCTTAAATCGCATCAAGGAAGAAATTCTTAATGGATTCCATGAAGGAGAAGACTTACCCTTTGAAACATTATTACTAATGGAAATTTTCGGTGAAAAAGCTAAGTTTAAAACAGACAGAGTAAATGATATACAGGAGAGAATATCAGAAATATATATAGAATACTATGATAAACTTTACGATAAGATAATAGCCGCAGCTGCTAAAAATCCTAAGCCGGAAGTCAAAGAATATGCAGAATTTCAAAAGAGATTATTTTTTACCAAAGTAGCCCGAGGAATACGAACTTACGGAAAAGCACTGGAAGATGTAGCTGAAAATGGTAGTTTGAATGGGGATGAAGAATCACTGTATATCCTAGGTAATCTCCTCCCGCTCCATCAATACTATCGTATCCCCGGTATCATAAAGCGCTTGGATTCTGTAAACTGAAAATCAAAAAAGACCCTTAACGGGTCTTTTTTGATTTTCAACTTTTTAAGCTTAACCCCTGTGAGACATTTCGTCACTAACCTTGTTGATGAATCGTGCTGCTGCTTCACGCCCACCTAGACCGAAGGCAAGAGCGCCTCCGATAGCTAGCATAGCGATGATACCAGTAAACAATACGCTCATGTAGTACTCAGCTACACCAAGCTCAGAAAGAGCTATGATGAAAGCAAACACCCACACAGCATACTTAGCTATAGTAGCTAGCATGTGTGCAGAAGTAAGATTCATACTCTTCGCAGAAGCGAGGACTGTCTTCGAGAGAGCCTCAGAGACAATAGTCGCAATTATCAAAATGAAAGCTGCGATGACAACGCGTGGCAAGAAACCAAGAACATCTTCTCTTAAGAAGTTAGCAATCTCATTTAATCCCACCAAGTTTAAAGATGGTAGAAGGAAAACGATAATTACGAACCACTTAGCCACCTGTCCTACGAATCGTCCAGTGTTAAGGTTCATCCCTGCTCTTCTAAAGAAATCATCCGCTCCTACAGACCCGAGGGCTCGATCCACCTTAAGAGCACCGAAGACTTGTTCGAAGGCCTTAGCGATAAGAGAACCTAGAATCCAACCTACTATAAAAAACAAGATAGCTAATACTAGCTTAGGGGTAAATTGCACAAAACCCCACCATAATTCTTGTAATGAAGCGTTAAACACATCTCCCCAAGTTACCCAAATATTATTCATAAATAATTACTATTAATTAATAAAGACTTTAAAGTTCGACCTTATAAGTTCCTATATTAAGTATAGCAAGTTTTAAGCCTTTTTTAAGGCAGATGTGGATAACTCTTTAGCTTGGAGAAGGATCTCATGCGGGAAGTCAAGGATGTCGCGGACAAGCTTATCGTACATACTTACTCGATACAGAAACTCTTTAGTCTCGAATACAGCGTATACCAGCTCAGTACCTATCTCAGCTTCCATCTTGCGGATACCTTCCTCTATCTTGCCTCGCTTGAGTTTATCCCCCACTATAAGTAAATCTACCCTAGAGTCTGGGTTCTTAATGAAAAGGCCGGATACCGCAATAAACTTGGCTCGGCCTGTCTTCTTAAATGTGTCTAATACAGCCTCGCGGTCGAGGAAGTCTGAGCTCGCAAGTAAACCATTGAACTCGTTCGAATATTTGAAAAATTGATTGAAGGAGTAGTCATCTCCTCTCTTCTTAACGAAGCCGACAGAAAGAAGAAGTCTGAGCTCACGTCTAGCAACTTCTGGGGTCACCCGACTACGCTTGACTACATCTGCCGTCTTGAAAGCTTTATTCCTATTAAGGAGAAAAAGGCGCATAATCTTAACACGTGCAGGATTACCTAATATTTTACCTAGAATTTCCATCTATGTATTCTAAATCTTTTACCAGAAAAAACAAGACCCTCACTTGGAGGATCTTGTTTGCGTGCTAGTAAGTGACTGTATATATGACTGAGTTAGAAGCTATGCCATTTGTGCCTACCACAGTAACGTTGAAGTTCTGGACGCATGGCGCCTGAATACAATATATCTGAGGTACATTCGGAACAGTGAAAGTAAGAGAGGTTCCGTTCCAAGAATTAATATTAGAAATCCGAGTACCTCCGAAATTGACTACATTGCCACTGTAAGCAAAGTTGCGTCCGTAGACAGTCACAGCTGTACCTGCACGGCCATAGTTGGGAGCAAGGTAAGAAATTACAGGAGTAAGATTATTGTTATAACTATTACTTACAACAACGCGGATGCTTGTCTTAGCAGACTGACCAGAACTATTGGTAACTGTAAACACTGGATTATATGTTCCGGCAGTTGTGTATCTGTG